>JAOUHG010000022.1 GCA_029865265.1 Candidatus Krumholzibacteriia bacterium
GGCCGTTTTTTATTGCCCGCCGGGTGCGCCGGGTTCCAGCGGGAGCCCCTGGTCCATGTATGCCTCCAGCAGGCGCGCCTTTTCCAGGAGGTCGGGGTCGCGCTCGTGCGAAAACAGAACGGTCAGGAACGCCTTTGCCTCCTCAAAGCGGCCCAGGCGCGCGTGGATGTACGCGGCGTAGTACGTCCCCAGCGAGTTGTCGGGGGCGTAGGCCACCACCTCCATGATGACACGGCGCGCCTCCTCGAACTGCTCCAGGTCCATGTAGACGTCCGCCAGGGCCAGGCGCGCGCGGGTGAACCGCGGTGCGCTGTTCACGCATGAGCGCAGCCTGCGCGCGGCGCCTTCCAGGTCGCCCCGGCCGCGCGCACTCACGCCGGCGGCATAGTTGTAGATCAGCATTTCGATGTTCTGCCTGAAGGTTTCCAGCCCGCCGCCGGATGCACGCAACAACGAGGGCTGGTACACGGGGGGATGGTCGGTGAGGAAGATCATTTCCGGGCCGGAGCTGACCCTGAAGAGGCGATAATGGTCGTTTTCGTACTGCAGCGTGAAGTGGCGCAGTGATTCCGGCGCAAAATGCATCTGGAAGGCGACGGCGTCCTGGGGGATCGACTCTACCGCCGCCAGGTAGCGCGGCGAATAGCGGCCGGAGTCGAGCAGAACGTCGATGGAGTAGACGACGTAGTCGATGTGCTGGTGCGCGCACGCCTGGTGCAGGGCCTCCTCGGTGCCGTAGAGCGCGCGCGTGAGCGCCACGTGCTTCTCCGCCGCCACCGCGCCGTTGCCGCCGGGCAGCAGCACCGACGACCGGCCGGTGAAGGTCAGCAGCAGCGCCGAGAGATCGTTGGGTGCAAGGACGGCATCGCGCACCGAGGTGCGCGACGAAATAAAGCGCACCAGCTCGCGGTCGGTGTTCTCCAGGCTCACCCACAGAAACGCATCCGGGTCGCGGTGCGCCACGTTGAGCGCGCGCGCGATCTGGAAGGAGACATCCGCGCCCTTCTCGCGCAGGACGACCCCGGCGAAGACGCAGTAGAAACCCAGCGCGAGCAACGGCGCCCGCACCCGCCAGTCGCGGCCCAGCGAGCGCACGCCGCCCGCCACCACTGGAATCATGGCCATCGCCGCCAAAGGAAGCGCGGCGCGGTCCACGAGCGAAATGAAGCCGGCTGCGGCGGCCACGCCGCACGCGACAACGAAGACGCGGCCGCGCGCTCTGCACTCCGCATTGATGGCCAGCGCGGCGGCGAACAGCAGCATGGGCAGGAACAGCTGGATGCACGCCTGCGGGGTGAGGGGCGCGTGATCCAGCGACCACACGTGGCGCATCCGGTCGGAGAGCATCGTGGCGGAAAGCGGGCGCTCGATCAGAAAGCGCGCCCGGGTGGCGACGTACCCGAGTGCCGGGAAGGACGCCCCCGAAGTGAGGTGGGGGAGTGTGAGCAGCGCCACCACGCAGGCGCCCACGTGCATGCCCACCATCAGCATGCGGTGGCGCAAGGGGAGCGGCCGCCACACCAGTATTCCGATCATCCACAGTGCCAGCAGCATGCCGGCCCCGTCCCAGACCGCCAGCAGGGCCCAGGAGGCCACCGCCGCCAGCACCGCGCCCGCCGCCCTGCCCACGGGTGTGCGCGACGTCAGTGCCCGCAACAGCAGCAAGGCGTGCACGCTTGCCACCAGCGCGGCGATGGTAGCGTGGGTGTATTCGCGGCCGTTACTGGCCGCTACCAGCGGGGGAAGGAATGCCACCAGCGATGCGGCCAGCAGGCCGCCGGCCTGGCAGTCCCACAGCCGGCGCGCGATACCGTACGCGGTGAACACGCACAGAGCGGAGAGAACGAGAACGAAGCGGCGCGTCACCGTGCGCGGATCGGCCTCGCTGAAGAAGTGTGCCGCGCGCATGGTCCAGCCCAGCACGAACTCGGAGCCCTGCGGCGCGATGCGCGCCGGCACGTAACCCGCCGGGTGGTTGGCCTTGGGGTCCGGTGCGCGCAGTGAGATTCCGTCCGCGACGCCCGCCGCGTGGCGGTGATTCATCGCGGACACGCCGTCGAAATAGGGGGAGTCGAGCCGGTTGGTGGTGGCCACGCGTGCCGCAATGGCCGCAATGAACAGACCGAGAAGTATGAAAAAGACGACGGCTTTGGGAAGTCTCATGAACCCGCCCTGGCGAGCGCGCCTAGAAACCGGTGGGCGCGGCTATGAACGTTCCCTCGACGCCGAAGCGCTTGCGCAGGTGTCCCTGCAGCGCGCGCAGCCCAACCGTCTCGGTGGCGTAGTGTCCCGCGAACACCAGGTTGATACCGGCCTCCCGGGCGGGGTGGAAGGCCGAGTGTGATGTCTCTCCGGTGAGCAGTGTATCACAACCCGCACGCGCCGCCTCTTCTGCCGCGGACGCGCCGGCCCCGGAGACGATCCCGACACGCTTGACCGACTCCGGCCCGAAGGCCAGCACGGTGGGTTCGGTTTCGAGGTGCTTGCCCACCGCGGCCACGAATTGCTCCCGCTTCTGGGCGCGTGTCAGTGCCGCAATCAGACCCACCTCCACGCCCCGGTAGGTCGCGAACGGACGCTCCACCCTGGCGCCCAACAGGCGCGCGAGCTCGGCGTTGTTTCCCACCTCGGGGTGACAGTCGAGCGGCAGGTGCGCCGCGTACAGGGAGACGTTGTTCCTGATCAGGGTGGAAACGCGGCGGTGCATGTTGCCCACGATCTGTTCGTGCTTTCCCCACCACAAGCCGTGGTGGACGATGAGCATGTCGGCCCTGGTGCGCGTGGCCGCCTTCATGCTCTGCACAGACGCATCCACCGCGTACGCGATGAGCCGCACCTGATCCGCCCCCTGCACCTGCAGGCCGTTGGGAGAGGCGTCTGGGATATCCGCGACACGCAGGTACTGGTCCAGGTAGGCGGCCAGTTCGTCGCGCGCGATGGTCCTGGGCATGAGGGATGTTCCTTACTTGAGGCGGTCGTACCCGCGCAGGCGCGTGTAAAGCGTGGGCTTGGCGATGCCGAGCAGGTTGGCCGCCTTGCTCTTGTTGTCGGTGTACTCGGCCATCTTGCTCGCAAGCAGTGCTTCCACCTGCGGCATGAGCGGATTGGCCTCCGAGTACCCGCCGCTCTCCACCATCTGGCGCGCCAGCTGTTCCAGTGACTGCCAGCGCGTCTTGCCGCCACCCGCCGCGCGGCGCAGGAAGTCCTCCGGCAGCGAAGTGGGTTCAACAATGTCATCGTCGCACAGCAGCACGATTTGTTCGAGAACGTTCTGCAACTCGCGCACGTTTCCCGGCCAGCGGTACTGCTGGAACAGCTTGATGGTCTCCGAGGCCAGCCGTTTCACCGTCTTGCCCTGCTGCTGGCAGCGCTTCTTCACGAACTCCTGCGCGATCAGCAGGATGTCGTCCTTGCGCTCCCGCAGCGGCGGCAGATCGATCTGGATGACCTTGAGCCGGTAATAGAGGTCCTCGCGAAACCGGTTCTCCTTGACCAGGCGTTCCAGGTCCTCGTTGCTCGCCGCGATGAGGCGCACGTCGGTGGTGATCTTCTGCGTTCCACCCAGGCGCATGAAGCTCTTGGTCTCCAGGTAGTGCAGCAGCTTGGCCTGGGTGTCCAGCGGCATCACGTTGACGTCGTCCAGAAACACGGTGCCGCCGTCGGCCACCTCGCAGCGGCCCAGCTTGCGTTGCGCCGCACCCGTGAACGCGCCCCGTTCGTGGCCGAAGAGCTCGCTCTCCAGCAGACTGGTGGGGATCTCCGCGCAGTGGATGGACTGAAACACATGACGCCGCCGCGGGCTGGTGTTGTGGATGGCGCGAGCGATCTCGGTCTTGCCGGTTCCGCTCTCGCCGAATATCAAGATGCCGGTATCCATGTCCTTGATCTTGTCGATTACGCGAAAGACCTTCTTCATGGATTCGTCGCGGCCGATGAGCTTCTGGAAGCGGTCCACGTCGGCCGCCGGCGTGCCCAGGCGGTCCAGGTCGCGCTCGAAACGTTGCTCGGCGCTGGAGCGTTCGTCCAGGTGCAGGCTCAGGCGCAGCCCCCCCGCCACGTGGCGTCCGATGGAGGTGATGAAGTCCACGTCTTCCTTGCCGGCCGGCACCGCGGCGGGCGGGACGTTGAGCACCGCGCAGCCCAGCTCCTTGCCCATGGATTTCATCGGCACGATCACCAGCCGCAGGCCCGAATCCGGTTTCGGCCCGCGCGCGAGGATGTCCTTGATCTCGGGCGAATCGCAGTGAACCACCATGCCGAGCTGCAGCGCGCGCGCCAGCACGGCCTGCATGATGGGATCAGCAATGGGCTCTTCTTCGCCGGATTCGTTGATCCCAATGAAACCGTCCTCGTTGCGCAGCGCCAGCGTGCACTGGGTTGCGCCCAGCAGGGTCTGGAACACGTCGATGGCGCGGCGGAAGAACGCGACCTTGTCGTCGGCGTAGTCGGAAAGGGACGACAGCTCGTTGAACGCGTACATCATCTTCTGCGACGCGGTGCCCGAGACCGCCGCCGGCAGCGGGTTTTCGCGCAGCGCCTGCTGCAGGGTCACGATCTCCTCGGGGATCTCGTGGCCCAGTTGTGACTTCATGAGGTCCTGGGCGCGGTCGAGGCAGCGCTTGGCGTCAAGGGTGTTCTGGTTGCCGGCGTGCGCGATGCCCGCCTTGGCCAGGCACGCCGACGCCGGGCGCAACTTGGACAGCGTGGCGTAGAGGGTGGCCGCCTTCTCGAAATGGTCCACCGCGGCGGCGGGGTCGCCTTCGGAGACGTGCAGATCCCCGTAGATCTCCTCGGCCTGCGCCTGCTCGTAGCGCGAACCGATGCGCGCGGCCAGCCGCGCGGCCTCGTCGATGGCGGTGCGCGCGTCGTCCGCGCGGCCCTTGCGGATGTAGAGCTTGGCCAGGCGCTTCTGCGCCCCCATCTCCTCGTTCACGGTGGACAGCCGGCGCGCGTTCTCCAGCGAGTCGCGGTAGTAGCGTTCGGCGTCGTCCAGGCGCCCGCGCGCAAACACGATGTCGCCGAGCGTGTTCAGATTTTCCGCGATCAGTTGCGCCAGGCCGAGTTCGGAACTGATGCGCAGACTCTCGCGGCAGCGGCGCTCCGCCTCGTCGAAGTTGTGCACCTCCAGGTGCAGGAAGGCCAGATTCAAGTAGCCGCCGGCGATGCCCGCCTCGTTGTTCTGCCGGCTCTTGATGCCGATGCTCCGGTCCAGGTAGCTGAGCGCCTTGTCGTACTCGCCCTTGGACTGGTAGGCCAGCGCCAGGTTGTTGTAGGAACCGGCCAGCGCGTTGAGATCCTTCTCGCGCTCGCGCAGGAACGAACTCTGTTCGTAGTAGGAGATGGCTTCGTCGTAGCGGCTGGTGTTGAAGGAGATGACGCCCATCAGGTTGAGCGCCTGCGCCACCACCAGCGGGTGCTCGTTGGGATTGAGCGTGTTGATGGCGAACTTGCACGCGTCCACGCAACTCGAGTAGTCACCCAGCCGGTACTGGAACCACCCGATGTCGTTGAGCAGTTGCGCCTGTTCGGCCAGGTTCAGGTAGGGCGCCAGATCCTCGCGGGTGTCCTCGAGCAACTCGAGTGCTTCGCGCAGCTGTCCCCGCGCCGCCCACGCGTCCGCCAGCAGCCGCATGGCTTCGCTGGCCAGCGGGGCGTTGGCGCGCACGTCGTCTGCGCCGGCACGCAAACCGCGTGCGCGCAGCAGCAACGCCTCGGCTTCCTTCTGCTTGCCCTGTGCGAGCAGGTCGTCGCCGACGCGCACCAGCAGCGCCATGCGATCGCCGTAGGCGAGGTCGCGATCGAGTCCGCATACGATGACATCGTTGACGATACTGTCCAGGAAGGGTGCCCGTTGCGGCCTCATGGACTCGCGCACGAACGCGGCCGCGCGTGTGGCCGCCTCGCGGCCCTCGCCGGCCTGGAGGAGGTGCTGGTAGGTAAACATGGGTGGCAGGTAGCCACGTTCCTCCGCAATGCGGGCGATGGTCCGGTGCAGGTTGCGCCGCCTCGACTCGGGAATATGATCCCGTATCAGCCGCCTCAACGACGCGCTGGGGACCGACACCAGCAGGGCCGCGGAGCCGGTGGCGGCCAGGCGGCGCGATTCCATCGCAATCAGGTCGGCGCCCGCCAGGGCGAAGAGGTGGCGGTGCACCGCGAGGTCGGTGCCGGGATAAACCGACAGCACCACGTCGATCGGCAACGGACACCCGGCCACGGCGATCAACTCGATCACCTGGCGCGCGTCGGGGTCGAGGATCTCGAGCGATGGGCCCGGACGTTCGGACTGTGCCGCGCGCGGCAGCGCCACCGTGCACACGCCGTGCGGGCTGCGCGAGCGCAGGAGTGCCATGAACGCGCTGGGCCGGTCGTCGGACCGGGTGGCGATGACCACACCGGAGCCGGGGCGGCGTTCCAGTTCGGACACCAGTTCGAGGATGTGCGCGTGCAGCAGTGGCCGCTCGTCCGCGTCGTCGACCATCCAGACCGTGCCGCGCGCCGCTTCGCGCGCGCCGCCCTTCTTGCGCGATGCGGCAGGGATCTCCCATTCGTCCAGCCACTGCACGTCGAAGCCCGAGCGCCGCGCGTGCGCCGCAAAGCGTTCCAGCACGGCGGAGCGGCCGCTGCCTGCGGCCCCGGCGATCTCCACCGGCCTGGCGTCGGCAACCGCGCGCAGCGCGTTCTCCACGTCGAACGGGACCGCCGGCCGCCCGGCGGGCGTGGTGCGGTGCGTAGTGTCCGCGGCGGTGCCGTTGAGCACGGCGTGCACGTCGCCGGCCCGTGCCACCGCGCCCGCTTCGATGGCCGCAGCCACGGCGCGGAGCCGTTCGGCCAGCGCGGGGGAGGCGCGGCGCGAAAGCAAGTCTGCCACGCGGGCCAGCGCGCGCAGGTGCGCCGCGTCCGGTCCGGGTGGTGTCGTGCCGTCGCCGTCCGGGAGGTTCGCAATGGCGTCGGGCGGGAACGCATAGGCCGCCGGGAAGACCACCAGGCGGTTGCTCTCATCCACGCCCAGCAGGCCGGCGTCGAGATGGGCGGCGCGGAACGCGTGCGCGTCGAATCGCTCCAGTGTGTCGATCAGGGAGAGAAACGCCGATTCGATATCGGTGTCGGACCAGTTGACGCTGTCAATGGGTCCGACGAACGGGGTGAGGATCTCGGCGCGGCCGTCTCCGGTGGCGATATCCAGCGCGGGGAGGCACGTGTCGGGGGCGATGGCGGTCGCGGCTTCGCAACGAAACCCCAGCACGTCGGCGTCGACCCGGCCCGTGGGGTCCATCGCCGCCGAGCAGACCAGGAAGCGGCGCTCACTGACCAGATCGACGTACTCGGCCACCCGCCAGACGCCCGCGGCCCGCTCGGCCCCCACGGGCTCGAGGTTGCGGCGAAAGGTTCGGACCGAGGATTCCATCGACGCTCCTGCCGCCGGTCAGGGGAAACCGCCAGCAAAATGGGCAAGAAACAGTACGTTTCCGAAAAAGAGTAAAAATATTTTACCAGATTGCCGTCGAAAAGCAAGGGCGGCGGGGCGGGGGAACTAGGTGAAGTAGAGGATCCGGCCGCAGTTCTCGCAGGCGACCACGGCGTTCTTTTCGTAGCGGAAGGAGGTGGGAACCTTGGCGAAACAGCCGGTGCACAGTTCGCCCACCACCGGCACCACGCTGCGCTCGAAGTTCTTGGAGACGCGCTGGTAGCGGTTGAGCAGCTGGGGTTTGACCGCGGCCGCGATCTCGTCGCGGGCCTTCTTCAACTCGACGATGCCGTCCAGGGGAAACCCCATCTCCTGGAACTTGGCGGAGGTCTTGGCGTCCTCCGCTTCCTTGATCATGTGGTCGATGTCCTGCAGCGCGACCAGCAGGCGTGCCTGGTCCTGTTTCTTTGCGGGAATCTCGCTCACGAACCCTGCCCTTCGACGATGGTCTTGAGTTCCTCGACGCTGGTCACGGCCATGATGCGCTCGCGTGACGCGTCATCCTTGATGAGGTCGACCACCCGGCCCAGGACCTGGAGGTAGAGATTGTCACGATCCTGCGGGGGGGCGATGATCAGGAAGAATACGTGGGTCGGCTTCTTGTCGATGGAGTCGAAATCCACGCCGGCCACCGAGCGCCCGAAGGCGATGGAGAGATCCCGCACCGCCAGCGTGCGGCCGTGGGGAAACGCGACGCCTTTGCCGATGGCCGTGCTGCCCAGGCTCTCGCGGTTGAGCAGCATCTCGAGAATCAGATCGCGGTCGCGGATTTCACGGTCGGCGCACACCGCTTCGACCAGTTCAGCCAGCGCGTCGCGCTTGGCGGTTGCCTTCAGGTCGAAGATGCAGAGAGGTTCGCGGAAGTATGAAGCGAGCTCTTGAGCCGTCATCAACGGTGTAGCCATTTTCGGGCGTCGATGTCTGCGCACGCCAAGGTAAGTGTAATGAACTCTTGGAAACTAGCAGATTCGCGGATTATGCTCAACACCAATTCTCCCGGGTCTCGCATTCCTCCTTCAAGAGTGAAGCCATCATGAACGCTGGAACCGAAAACGGCCTCGTCATCCGGGTGACCGGCGGGGATGTCTGGGTCCGGATCGGGCCCCGGGTGGTGCCCTGCACGCTGCGGGGGCGCTTTCGGGTGAAGGACCGGGATCTGCGCGTGGTGGCGGGCGATCGCGTGCTGGTCCGCCGCGAGGCCACCGGCAGTGCGGCCCTGGAGGAGGTCCTGCCGCGCTCGTCGTGGCTGTCCCGCCACGCCGAACGGGGCCGCGGCAGCCGGATGATCGTGGCCAACGTGGAGTACCTGTTCGTGGTGACGTCTCTGGGGGAGCCCCCGCCGCACCCGGAGTTCATCAATCGTGTCCTGGCGGCCGCGGAGTGGGGCCACGCCCCCGCGGTGGTGGTCCTCAACAAGATCGACACCGGCGGACCCGGCGAGGCGGCCGCATTCCGGGTGGCCTACGAGAAGGCCGGCTACGAGGTGGTCGAGACCTGCGCCACCCGCGGCGGGGGTGTGGAGACGCTGGAGGCGCGGCTCGGCGAGGGCGTCTACGCCTTCGTGGGCGAATCGGGCGTGGGCAAGAGTTCGCTCCTGAACCGCCTGGACCCCGGTCTCGACCTCGACGTGGGCGAAGTGGGCGAGCGCACCGGCCGCGGCCGCCACACCACGGCGTACTCGCAGCTGTTTCCCTTCCGCGGGGGATTCCTGGCCGACACGCCTGGCATGCAGACCTTCCGCTTCCCGGGCGACGACCCGGGCGAGGTGGCGGACTGTTTTCCGGAGATCGCGCGCGTTGAGGACCGCTGCCGCTTCAATCCGTGCAGCCACACCCACGAGCCGGGTTGCGCGGTGAAGGCGGCCCTGGAGGCCGGCGAAATCGACGCCACCCGCTACGCGAGTTACGAGGAGATCGTGCGCGACCTCAAGGAACGCGCGGCCAACAAGCAGTGGTGAGCGCATGGGACGCGTGAAGACACTCGAACGCAGGGGCAAACGCGCCCTCATGGCCGGGGTGGGGAAGGTGCTGCGCGCGCGCCCCACCACGGCGAAGGAATTCCGGGCGATGGACTTCCGGCGCATCCTCGTCATCCGCCAGCACAACCAGATGGGCGACATGCTGCTGGCGGTGCCAGCACTGCGCGCCATCCGCGAGAGCTATCCGGGAGCCTACGTCGCGGTGGTGTCGTCGAACCTGAACCGCGGCGTGCTGGCCAACAGCCCCTTCGCCGACGAGGTCTTCACCTACGAGAAGAAGAACCCGCTCGGCTCGCCGGGGCTGATCCGCCGCCTGCGCGCGCGGCGCTTCGATTTGGCCATCGTGCTGCACACGGTGTCGTTCTCGTTCACCAGCATCGCGCTGGCGGTGCTCTCGGGTGCGCGCGTGCGCATCGGTTCCACCTCGGCGCGCATCGGCGACACGCTCACCGGCAGCTGGCTCAACATCACCCTGCCGCTGCCCACGGACGACGAGCTCGCGACGATGAACGAGGCGGAGCACAATCTCTATCCTCTCAGGGTGGTGGGGATCACGACGAATGACATCGCCCCGCTGATCATGCCCGCGCCCGAGAACGAGCGCTGGGCGGAAGAGATGGCAAAGAGCTGCTGGCGCGAGGGGACAACGCGGCTCGCGGTGCACCCGGGTGCGGGCAAGACTGAGAACATCTGGCCACCCGAACGCTGGGCCGCGGTGGTGGACACACTGGCGCGCGGGCGCGCGCTGAGCATGGCGGTCATCGAAGGGCCGGCGGATGCCGCGTCGGTGAAGGTGTTTCAGGCCGCGTGCGGTGTGCAGGGAACCGTCATCCGTGGCCGGCCCATCCTGGACGCAGCCGCACTCATGCGCCGCGCGGACCTGGTGCTGTGCAACGACACCGGTGTCATGCACGTGGCCGCCGCCGCGCGCGCGCGCGTGCTGGCGGTGTTCGGTCCCACCGACCCCTTCCGCTGGGCGCCGCGCTGCCCCGGCCTCGAGATCGTGCGCTCCCCGGGGGGAAAACTGCTGTCGCTGGAAGCGGATGAGGTAGCCGCGCGCGCGGCCCGTGTGCTGGACGGGAAGCCGGCTAGTAGCGCGGACTCAGGGTGATGCGCAGCGGCAGGGTGGCGTTGGCTTCCACGGTCACATCCGACGACCACGTGAAGTGGTTGTCCTTGCGGATCATGAGGGTGTGCTTGCCGGCGGTGACTTCGATGGGGCGCATGATGGGCGTGATGCCGATGAGCGCGCCGTCCACGTAGAACTCCGCGCCCTCGTTGGTGGCGAGGCTGATGATCCCCTTGAGCTTCTGTAGAATTACCGTGCGCTGCGAGGTTTCGCCCGCAATGATGCGCAACGACTCCGAGTAGGGCGCGTAGCTCTCGCCGCGGCATTCGATGGTGTGCATGCCCGCGTTCAGGGTGAGCCGCAGGCGGGGATTGGCCAGGCCGCGGTAGACGCCGTTCACGTACACCTGCGCGGACGGTTCCGCATTCACCACCAGGTAGCCCTCGCGGAACCGCTCCGGTTCCTCGGTCTGCGTCTTCGCCGGCTTCGGTTCCGGCGCCGTCTCCACCGGCTTCTGTTCTTCCACCGGCGCGGGCGTCTCTTCGGCCTGCGCGGCCTTCACATTCGGGTCCACCCAGGGCATGGCCGGCGCGGCATTGGAGTGTTTGGTCGGCGCCGGGGTCTCGTCGACGGTCGTCGTGGCGGATGCATCGTCGATGGGCGGCCGCGTCGCGGTGGTGTCCGGCGCGGGCCGTGCGGCCGCGTCGACGATGCCCGTGCGCACCGTATCCGGCGCGGCGAATACGTCGGTCCACTCGTCACCCATCGTTGACTGCTGCACGGCCCCTGGGGAAAACTTGAGCGAGTCGAGCCCCGGAATCGTTCCCGGGCCGAAGAAGAAGTAACCCGCCGCCGCACAGACCGCCACCGCCACCAGCCCTATCGTGGTCCACGGGGGACGGCGCGTTTTCTTTCGCGCCATGGCCGAGCTGGGCGATTTGCGCATGTTGATGCTGTTGGGTGTCATTGCGGTCGGTGACACGGGAATCATGCGCGTATCCGTGTTTCTTTCCAGCAGCACGGGTACGGCCGACAGCGCGCGGTTCAGCCCTTCGAGCCCCAGCACCTGTTCGATGGCCTCGCGGAATTCGCGCGCGGACTGGAAGCGCTCCTCGCGGTTGCGCGCCAGCGCGCGCGCCACGATTTCCTCCACCGCCTCCGGAACCGCGGAGTTGACGTCGCGGATGCCGGGGATCTCCTTGTTGATGATGTTCTGGATGACCCCCATGTAGTTCTCGCTCGCGAAGGGCTGTTTTCCGGTGAGGAGTTCGTACAGCACCGTTCCCAGCGAGAAGAGGTCGCTGCGCTGGTCGACGCTCTCGCCGAAGGCCTGCTCCGGCGACATGTACAGCGGCGTTCCCAGAATGGAATCCACGGCGGTGTTGACCGAACTGCCCTGGATGAGCTTCGCCAGCCCGAAATCCGCAATCTTCACCGCGCCGCCCCTGGTGAGCATGACGTTGCCGGGCTTGATGTCGCGGTGCACGATGCCCTTGGCGTGGGCGTGCTCCAGGCCGCGGCAGATCTGGTGGACCAGGGCGAGGGCGATCTCGTGGTTGATGGGGCGCCAGCGCTCGAGCACTTCGCGCACGCTCTCGCCCTCCACGAACTCCATCACCATCTGGTAGCAGTCGTCTTCGACGCCGAAGTCGATGACGCGTACGATGTTCTCCTGGTCGAGCGATGCGGCCGCCTTGGCCTCCAGAACAAAGCGGCGCGTGAAGTTTTCGTCGGTGGTCAGGTGCTGGTGCAGGCGTTTGATGGCCACCACCCGGTCCAGCGAGACCTGGATGGCCTTGTACAGCACGGCCGTGCCGCCGGACGCAACCGTTTGGATGATCCTGTAGTTCTTGCTGTCGTTCACCGCACGGCCCCCTGCAGACTACCTCGCCAGCACCAGGCGCTCCGCCAGATACGACGGAAGCCCGTTGGACAGAATCTTCCCCTGCGACTTGGAGACGTCGTAGGGAACCCGCAGGAACTCCAGCGAGCCCGCCTCTTCGTCGAGAACCACCAGGCACGCGTCCGGGTTGGAGTCGCGCGGTTGCCCCACGGATCCCACGTTGACGAAGTAGCGGCAGTTGTCCTGAATCTCGATGCGCATGTCGCGCACCACTTCCATGCGGCCGTGGAGCTTGTTCATGGCCACCAGCACCGGCAGGTGCGTGTGTCCCACGAAGCAGAAGCGCTGGCCGATGCTTCCGAACACCTCGGCCACGTCCTCCAGGGTGCGGATGTACATGAACTTGATGGGGTCGATGGGCGACGCGTGCGTGTAGCAATAGTCGCCGTCGATGTACTGCAGCGGCAGGTTGGAGAGCAGCTCCCGGTCCTCTGCGGTCAGCTGTTCGCGCGTCCAGTCGATGGACTCGCGCGCGATGGTATTGAATTCGTCGGTGGAAATGGTGCCCGCGACCGCCAGGTCGTGGTTACCGGCCAGCATCAGGTTGGCCTTGTCGCCGGCCAGCTCGATGCACGGCTCCGGATCGGCGCCGTAGCCGACGAAGTCGCCGAGGCACATGAGCTGGTACGGCTCGAAGCGCCGCGCGGCTTCCAGGACGGCCTGCAGAGCTTCGAGGTTTCCGTGGATGTCAGACAGCAAGACGTAGCGCATTCGGTGCCTCCACCGCTCTACTCGTGAAAGACGAAAGACTCACTGGCGATCTGGATCTCGTCGTTGTCCTTGAGCTCGACTTCCTTGACGGCCTTGCCGCTCACCTTGACCGAGCGCAGACCACCCAGGCGGCGCAGCACCACGCGGCCGTTTTCGCGCGTGATCTCCACGTGCCGCGAGGCCACGAACAGCCCGTTCACGCGCACGTCGGAGTCCACGTCGCGGCCGATGGTGACCGCCTCGTCGGCAATCTCCACCACGCGGTCGCCGTAGTCGGTGTGGATGACCAGGCGCGGGCTGCCGGCGCCGGCCGGACGGGCTGGTGCCGGGGTGGCGGGCGCTTCCTGCGTCTTCTGCGACAGGTGCGCCTGCTGCGCCGCGGTGCGGCTGATGATCATGGTCTGGTCGAAACCGGCAATTGTCTCCGGCTCGGGGACGGCGTGGCCGCTGGACACGCGAAACACGATGGTGTGCTTGCCGATGGAGATCTCGTCGCCGTCCTGCAGGGTCTTCTCGGGCGTGCGCTCGCCGTTGACCACGGTGCCGTTGAGGCTCTCGCAGTCCTTCACCGAGTAGGCGCCCTTGTTCTCCTCGATCACCGCGTGCAGGCGGGATACGCCCAGGTTATCGATGACAATGTCGTTGTCCGGGGTGCGTCCGATGCGCAGGCGCGGGCGATCGATCTCCCAGCGGCCGATCTCGCGATCCTTGAAGCGCAGGATCGCCACCGGCGGCTTGGAGAGAAACACGTCCGAGTAGCGCCCGTTGAAGGTGTCGGGCAGGTTCTTGGCGTCCGGCGCGTAGGACACCAGGAAGTCCTCGAACAGACTCACGTTCATGGGACGGTCGGCGGCGTTGGAGTATACCTTGATCAGGAACTCCTCGCGGAAGGAAGGCTCGCGCGGTGTCGCCGCACACTGCTCCCAGCAGAAGGCCGCGCTCTTGCCCTTCTCGTAACGGAGCAGGGCGAAGAAGTCCTCCCGCGTGGCGGCCACGATGCAGCTCTTGCCCTCCTTCTCGATGCGGTCGAGAAGCTGGTCCAGGTCGACGAGTGATGTCATGACCCGTAGCGCGGGCTTCTTCTGCGAGACCACCAGCACCGAGTGGACGATCTTGGTGTTGAGTTCGTACCAGGTGGCGCGCGGAAAGCTCATGTTGGTGGCGCCCAGCAGGAAGTCGCGGATGGACGTCGACGTGAACTGCCCGCCGGTCAACTCCGCGGCCGCGTATATCTGCCGCTCGCGTACGAACAGAAAGCGCTGGCTGATGCTGTCATAGATCTCGAGCGCCGTCGGTTTCGCCGTGCTGGCGTCGATGGTGGCACGAATGAGATCGTTGAGAGTCGCCCGCGTGACTTCGCCGCTCTCGCCTATTTGCTTCGTGTGCGGAATCGTGATTTTCAAGAGGGACCTTCCTCTTCGGACGATCGGGAAACGCCTTGTCAGCCAACGAGAAAGGGCAAATTCCATGCCACGCCGCGCCGCATTCCGAATGGTGACTTGCGGGTCGAAAGGGCCTCCCGGCGCGCCCGTTGCCGTGCCCGCGCTGGCGCCGGCCGGCCGTGCTCGCGGAATGCAACGGCGTGCGCGCGCGCGGAAGTGCTTCCCGTTGCTTCCCTTTGGTTTCCAATAGTGGGGGAATGTGGCGTCCGCAGGCCCACAAGGCCGTCCTGTCTCTTGACGCGCCTCCGGCTACCGTGCTATAATCGCCGAGTCCTCACGCCAAGGATTACTAACGTGTTTGCATCCAGGTCTTAATCGGCATCCAGGGGAATCCACCGGGCACTCAGTTGCGCGGTGGGTTTTTGTTTTTGAAAGGGGGACCCGAAGCTTGCGGATAACTGGTAAAGTAAAGTGGTTCAACGAAAACAAGGGTTACGGTTTCATTCTCGGTGACAACGGGAAGGACATCTTCGTTCACTACTCTGAGATTCGTGAGGACGGCTACCGCACGCTTGCGGAGGGGGAAGTCGTCGAGTACGAGCTGATGGATAGTCCGAAGGGTCCACAGGCGAAGGGCGTCCTGCGCAGTCAGAAGCGCGGAGAGGACGCGACGCCGAGCGTCGAGGCCGCCTAGTTCTACAGATCGTTGTTCTGCTAGGACGCGGATCCCCGTATCAGCGACACGTCGCTGCTACGGGGATCTTGCATTTCAGGCCCCGCGTACCGCGGGGTATCAGCCGAGGTTCTTGAGGCTCCGCTGGGCGGTCTCGTTGGCGGGGTCGAGTTCGATTGCCTTCTCCCACGCCTTGCGCGCCTCCTTGCGGTCACCCAGCTTGAAGTACGCGTTGCCGAGGTTGGTATAGGCCGAGCTGTTGTTCGAGCTGCGGGCCAGGGCCTCGTTGTACATTTCGATGGCGTGGTCGTATTCGCCCTGCTTGTAGAACACGTAGCCCAGGTTGTTGTAGGCCGCGTGCAGCTCGGGGTTGAGCTTGATCGCCTTGGAGAAGGCGTCGGCCGCGGGGCGCGACTCTCCCAGTTCCGTGTACACCAGACCCAGGTTGTTGTAGCACTCCGCAAAGGTGTCGTCGCGGTTGACCGCTTCCAGGAACTGGTCGCGGGCCAGCGTCAAGTCCCCGTTGTGAAAGCTGGTCACACCGAGGTTGTTGAACTTCATGGCTTCGCGGCGGCGCGACTGTGCGGCCGGATCGTCGGCCTTCTTCTTGTTGGAAGCCTTGACGACGTCCATCAGTTCGGCCCAGTTGCGCTCCAGGCGGTCGAGGTTGCTGTTGGTGCGTGAGACGTTCGCGTCCACGGTGTCGATCTTGCTCGTCATCTTGTCGAAGGACTCGATGCGGCTGGCGACGCTGTCCACGCGGGTGGCGATGCCCTCGATGGCCTTCATGTTGGACGCCACCTTTTCGAACTTGTCGAGGCGCTCGGCCAGCGACTGCCACGTGTTCTTGATCTCCTTGAGGTTGTCCTCGAAGGACATCACCAGGTCGGAGACGGTGGTGGTCATGCTGTCGAAGCCATCGTTACGCGCGTCGATGGTGTCCTTGATCTCGGCCACGCCGTCGCGGATGGTGTTCATGCGCTCGTCACGGCTGTCCTCTTCGTCCATGAAGGCGATGATGCGCTTCTCGACGTCGGAGATGAACTTCGCGTAGGCGTCGCTCTGACGCTTCTCGCTCTCGCCGAAGCCGGAGATCAACTCGGTGACGCTCTTGGTCTGGAACTTCCAGAACTTGTCCAGCTCGCGGGCCACCGTCTCCGCGCTGTTGTCCTTCTTGTTCTTCTCGTTCTTGTCCTTGTCGCTGCGCGCGTTCAGCTCGTTGATGGCCTTGGACTGGGCGCTGACGCTCTCCAGGATCGTGTCGAAGGTGCACTCGCCGTCACGGGCGCGGTAGAAGCGGCAGGTCTCGCGCAGGCAGTAGAGGTGCGACGAGGTCTTGGGCTCTGATTTCGCCCTGGTGGCCGAACGGCCGGGTTTGCGCTCGGTCTTGACGCCGACGCTTCCTTCTCCTTCGTCGTAGCCGAGTTCGACCACCTCACCGGTGGAACGCGGTGACGGCGAATCGATCTCGAGAACGTTGCTGTCGGCACCCAGCATGTGCGACATGAACGGGCAGATCTTCATGATAGTGCTCCTTGAACCCCACAGGACGAAATAGTCGGCGAATATTGGAGCGTCGTCGCGAGTCGCGATGACGTCGCATGATTTCCGGAAATTCCTAGCATAGTCCGTGCCGGGGATGTGCCCGGGCGGACGCGGATCAGTCGAGCGAACTCGTCTTCTGGAGCGCGGGCGTCTGGCGGCTCTGCTCGCTCAGGTGTTGCTCGAAGTTCGTGCGCGCCAGGCGGGCATATTCTTCCCGGTCCGGGAACGCTTCGACCAGCCGGGTGAGCGTTTCCTGGGCGGCGGCAAAATCGTGAATGGCCCGCTGGCAGGCGGCGAGCCGGAACCACAGGCGGCGTTTCTGGTCGTCGGAAAGCCCCGGCGTGTCGAGGCCCGCCAGTATTTTCATGGCCGGCAGCGGGCGGCTGCTCATGATCAGGTGCTCGGCCTCGAAGTAGCTGCGGGAAAAAGATTCCGCGTCGTTCTTTGCTTCGTACTTGAGCAGTTCCTGCAGTGCATCCACCCGTCCCTCCGCCACCGCGGTCTCCATGAGTGCAATCACGCGTGCGCCGTCCAGGCACCCGTTGCGGAATTGGGCGAACTGCGCCTCGAACGTGGCCGGAACCACGCTTTCCGGCTCGACTTCGGGCACCGCCACCGGTTCGGGCGCCGCTTTCGGTTCTGGCGCTGCGGGAGGTTTCGGCGCGGTCTTCGTTTCCGGTTTCGCGGGCGGCGCAGCGGCCGTCTTCGCCTTTGGCGCGGGCGCGGGCTTCGGTGCCGGTTCCTCCGCCTGCGGTGCGGCGTCTTCCGCGTCCACGTGGAAGAACGCGGCAGCGCCGGTTTCGTAGAGCTTCTGTCCGACGTTGACGACGTGCTCCTCGGTGATCACCGGTGTCTTCTCCTCCGCGATCACGGGTTTCTTCTTCTCGGCGACCGCCGGCGCCTCGTCCTTCTTCATGGCGGACAGGCGCGGCCGCATCATGGCCGGTCCCGAGTTGAGTTCGAAGCCGTCGGTGTCCGCCGGCGCGGCGGTTTCGGCCGACGCTTCCGGTTCCGCGGGCTGGCGCGGCGCGGGGGCGCCGTCGTCGTCGAAGGAAATCTCGCGCGTTTCCACGAACGACTTCTTCTCCACCTTGCCGCGCATGTGCGCGGCGAAGTCCATGGGTTTGTCCTGCTCGGACGCGGACTTGGGCGCGCTGGGCGCACGCGGTGCGCTGGGTGTGCCGGGCGCGGTCCCGGGCATGCTGAACTCACGGTTGTCGAAGTTCTGAAAGCCGTCGTCGTCGATGTCGGTGGCGTCGCCGCCGGCTTCCACGTCCTTGGCGGCGTACTCGCGGTAGAGCGTCTCGATGGAATCGTGATCCTTGCGATGGCGATCCAGCAGGGCCAGCACCGCGGGTACCTCGAGCGGCGCCTTCACGCACACCGCGCGCAGAATTTCGGCGGCGCGCTCGTGTTTCTTGAGATCCAGCGCCAGCGTGGCGTGGAAGGTGAGCATCTCGACGGTGAGCGAGGCGTTCCTGGCCTTGGTCTCGAACCAGTCCAGCAGCGCCTCCCCGCAGTCGGCGCGCTGGTGGAGCGGACGCAGAATCTCGAGTGCAACGTTGCTCTGCTCCAGGGTGAGAGATGCGTCCAGCGCCAGCCACGTGCAGGCGTTGAGGCCCCTGGCGGGGTCGATGAACGGCTTGACCATCAGGATGACCTCGCGCCCCGCGTCCTTTTCCGCGGCGAGGTAGTCCCGCAGCACCTCCGCGGCGTCGTCGAGGTCGCCCTTGATCAGGTATACCTCGGCCAGAGCGCGTTCCACGCGCGCGCGCGCCTTGCTGGTCTCGCGCAGAATTCGCAGGCGGTCGACACACATGGTGGCCACCGGCTCTTCCAGGCGCGCGGCTTCGACGAAGCGGCCGATGGATTCCAGTTCCGCCCCGGAGGTGGCCTGCGCCACCGCGTGGGCAAAGCGCACCCGGCCGGACTTGGGATGCTTGTTCTCCAGGGAGGCGAGGAACGGCGTCAGGATGGCCTGCTCGACCGGTTTCCCGTCGAGAATCTGGACCAGCGCGGTCACCGCCTCCTTCATGTTGCCGATGCGGATCGACAGCAGCGCCGACATGAGTTCGTTGGTCACCAGTTCGCTGCTCAGCGAGTAGCCGCCGTGGCTGGCCGACTTGAGCGACTGCTTCTTGGTGCGCGTGCGCGAAAGCAGATCGCGCACGGTGTGGTCCGGGATCAGGTCCAGGTGATCGAGAGACGCCACCAGGTCGCGCAGCTTGATGGAGTTTTCCACCACGAAGCGCGCCAGCGCCGGGTCGTGTACCGCGGCGAGCCGGTCCTTGACAAACTGGGCGATGCGATCCTTTTCCTTGGGAAAGCGCTCCTGCAGCGTTTTCAAGAACTGGGTGGAGCGCGATACCTCGCCGCCCTCGAGGCATGCGTCGACGGCGTCGAGGTAGAGGTCCAGCTCGTCGGGGTAGGCAGCAATGGCCTGCTCCAGGCGCTTCACGGCCTTGGCGTGCTGGCCGCGCTTGCGCTCCTGGAGGGCCTTCTGCTGTGCGGATGCTGCTTTTTCGTTCATGGTATGTCGATCGGTCACGTGCCGTGCGCGGTTGGTCTAAGCGAATCGCATACCAGAGCCGGCCGCCGGGCCGCGATCGTGGGTCTATATCGCAATATATTGTCAGATATATGGATACGGCGACGGTCGCGCGACCGGGCTTCCGCCGGCCGCCACGGCGCCCGGCTGCAATTTGCACGCGACGGGTTCGGCGCCGTTGCGCCCGCGGCGCGCCTTCAAGTATTATTCCTTCAAACAGTTGCGAATGCCGGGCGGATCCGGTGGCAGCACCGCCCCCCGCCGGGCCATCATCTTATACCGGGTTGCTGAGCCGCCGTCGGGCCCCGCACACCACCTCGAACTCGACGTTTTCATTGTGAGTGGAGTATTCACCCTGTCCGTCCAGTGCCGGCTGGCGTCGTCGCACGTTCTGCCGGGATGCCCCCCGTGCGACCGGCTGCACGGCCACACCTGGACCGTGCGCGCCTTCTGGGAGTTCAACGGTCTCGACGAGCACGGGATGGGGGCGAACTTCCGCGATCTGAAGGCGCTGCTGGGGCGCGAAGTGCACGACAAGTTCGACCATCGCCACCTCAACGACATCGCCCCGTTCGACACGGTGCCGCCAACGGCGGAGAACCTGGCGCGGGAGGTATTTGCCATCCTGCGTGAGCGACCCGTGCCGGGGCCGCGCGGTCGGCTGGCCCGTGTGGAGGTCTGGGAAGGGCCCGAGGCGTGCGCGGCCTACGCCGAATCATGAACGCGAAGCCCAGCAGCGTTGCACTGGTGAGCGGCGGACTCGACTCGCTGGTTTCCCTGGCCCGCGCCACCACCGAGCGCGACGTGCGCCTGGTGCTGTTCCTCGACTACGGGCAGCGCTCCCGGGAGAGCGAGCGCGTCTCCGCCATGAGTGCGGCGGACTTCTACGGGATTCCCTTCGCAGACGTGGATATCCGCTGGCTGGAGTCGCTCTCACCCGCCGGCATGCGCGGTGGCGGCACGGGCGCAGGGGCGCTGCGTGAGCTCGACGAGGTGTGGGTTCCCAACCGCAACGGCGTGTTCATAAACATCGCTGCCTCGTACGCCGAGGCACGCGGGTTCGACACCATCGTCACCGGGTTCAACCGTGAGGAAGCCGCGGAGTTTCCGGATAACAGCGGCGAGTACGTGACACGCGTCAACGCGGCGCTGGCGCTGTCCACGCGCACCGGCGTGCGGGTGGAGAGTTTCACCGTGGACCTCGACAAGCGCGAGATCATCCGGCTCGGAATGCGGCTCAAGGCGCCACTGTCCATCGTGTGGAGTTGTTATCGCGGCGGAGAACGCATGTGCGGCGCGTGTGCGTCCTGCCTGCGCCTGCGGGCCGCGCTGGATTCGCTCTCCTCTGGGGAACGCCCCGTCATCGAGTTTGCCGCGTGACGTTCTCGTGGAGCATCCTCGACGGCCGCGTGCCGTACAGCGGGCTCGAGCTGCGCAGCGGCTGGGTGGGGGAGAACACCGGGCTCTCCGGTGACGCAGCCGCCGGCTTCGTGGGGCCGTGCCTGGTGCCCACCGAGCACCTGGTGGACCTGGACGACGTGCGCGCGGGGCACACCATCGTCGCGGCGTCGATGGCGCACGTGATCGCCGAGCACCCCGCGTGCCCGCTGGCGCTGGGCGTGGCGCGCCAGCGCCTGCTGGTGTGCATCCTGGAAGAGGTGGTGGGTCTGCGGAGGCTGCGTCGCGACGGCGACGATCTCTACCTCGAGGGCCGCAAGCTCACCGTTTCCATCGCGGCCCCCTATCCCGCCGGGAGCCTCATCCACCTGGGCATCAACGTGGACCCCACCGGCGCGCCGGTCCCGGCGGTGGGGCTGGAGGAACTCAAGCTGGACGCGGCGAGCGTTCTCGGTGAACTGCTGCAGCGCTACGCGCGCGAACTCGCCACCATGGCACACGCGGAGACCAAGGTAAAGACGGTGCGGTAGTGGAAACGAAGCAACCAGACACGAAGACACTCACCGGGCACCTCTCCGAGATGTTCTGTTCGCTGCAGGGCGAGGGGCTGTTCGTGGGGGAGCGGCAGGTTTTCGTGCGCACCGCCGGCTGCGTGGCCACCTGCTCGTGGTGCGACACGGTGTACAGCAAGGTGCAGACCCCGCGCTTCGTCACCCACCACGACGACGAAGCAAGGAAGCGCTGGCGTCCCAATCCGGTTGCGCTGGACGACGTGGTGGCGGACGTGACAACGTTTGCGCGCGGGCACGGGGTGACGAATGTGAGCATTACCGGCGGGGAACCGCTGGAACAGCCGGAGTTTGTTGCCGCGCTGGCGCGCGGGCTGCGCGCCGCAGGCCTGCGCATCCACCTGGAAACGGCGGGTCTGCACGGGGAGGCGTTGCGCAGGGTGATCGATCACGTGGACGTGGTTGCCATGGACGTGAAACTGCCGTCCGCCACCGGCATCAGGCACTGGGGCGACCACCGGGGTTTCCTGGAAACCATCCGCGAGCGCCGCAATCCCGCGCGGGTGGTCTTCGCCAAGGTGGTGGTGGATCTCAACGCCTCGCTGGCGGAGATCGAGCAGGCGGCGGAACTGGTGGCGGAGTTCGACCGGAGTATCGCCCTGATCATCCAGCCCGAGAGCGAAGCCTTGTTCGGGCGGAGCACCACGCGCGAGAGGACACGGGCCTTGCTCGCGCTCGTGGACGCCGGTGCCGGCGCTGCGGGCGCCCGTCTGGACACGGTTCGTGTCATACCCCAAACCCACAAGGTGCTGCACATCCGATGACACCCGATTTCCTGACCGGCGCGGTGAGCCTGGTGGTGTTCGTGTTCTCGGTGGTGGTGCACGAGAACGCGCACGGCATCGCCGCGGAGCACTTTGGGGATACCACCGCCCGCGACATGGGGCGCATCACCATGAATCCGCTGCCGCACCTGGATCCGGTGGGGAGCGTGCTGCTTCCAATTGCCGCGTTCATATCGGGGTTGCCGTTCCTGGGCTGGGCCAAGCCGGTGCCGGTGGATCCCGCCAACCTGCGCAACCCGGTGGTCCACAACGCCTACGTGGCGGCGGCCGGACCCGCGAGCAACTTCCTGCTGGCCTTTGCCGCGTCGCTCTTGTGGATCGTGGTGGGCGTGGCGTTCAAGTACGTGCCGGGGCTGGCCGAAAACGGACAGCGCTCGTTTCTCTTCTTCAATACCCTGTGCAACAGCATGATCACGCTCAACTGCGTGCTGGCGATCTTCAACCTGCTGCCCATTCCCCCGCTGGACGGGCACTGGATCATGATGCGCTACCTCCCTCCGGGGCCGCGCGAGGCGCTGCGCTCGGTGGGGCGCTGGGGCTTCTTCATCCTCATTGCGCTCTTGTGGACGGGCATGTTGTGGCGCATCATCGGGCCGCCGCTGGCGCTGGTGGTGGGCGGGTACCACTCTCTCGTGACAACCGCAATCAGGGCGTTCTGAAGTGCCATGAGTCTCCGCTTCAAGCTGTCGATGTCGTATCTGGTAATCGTCGGTCTCGTGGTGATCGTGGGTGTTATCGCGTTCGTCACGAGCCGCAAGCTCCGCGTGCAGGTGTCCGAACTTTCGCGGCATTCCGGGTTCATGCTGGATGACCGTTCGCCGCTGGGACTGGTTCTCGAAGTGGAAGGCGAGTGGGAGGACGGCGCCTTCGTGGCCGAGGAACTGGAGGAGTTGCCGGGTCCGCGCCGGCCCAAGCTGCGCGGACCGGTGGGCGAGGTTGACGTCGCTACCGGCGTGGTGCGCATGTACGGCATTGCCATGATGACGGACTCGACCACGGAGTTCGAGCATATCGGATCGCTGGCGGATCTGCGCGCCGGGGAGCGGGCGGAGATCAGCGCACGCGTCGACGAGGGAGGCACTTGGTATGCGCGGAAGATCCGCGTGGGTGACATCAAGGATAGCAACAAGATCAAGGGGGTCGTGAATTCCTACCAGGCCGACGGCGTCTGGCCGGACACCCTGGAAGTCACCGGCATCCCGGTTCTCGTCGGCCGCGAGAACCAGTGGCGGGGAGAGCCAAGCCGCCTGCATCGAGTCGAGCGCGCAACCGAGGCCGGACAGATTGCGCGGCGCGTTTTGGGCTCGCTGGAGCGGGTACCGCCGGACTCCATGTCGTGGGATGTCGCCGCGATCCGGGACGAGGTTGACGACCTGGCCCGGCTCGTGAACGATCCCACGTCCATGGCGGACACCGGCGGATCCAGCAACGAGTCTCTGCTCCTGCTCGCGGCGAAGGCACGCGCTCTGGCGGAGTCCCCGGGCCCGGGTGGCCGGGCGCTGGTGGCGGCGGACATGAGGTCAATCCTGACCGAGCGGGTCATTCCGGACACGGACGCGCGTCTGCTGGACGCCCAGGATGAGTTCGCGGAGGAAATCCGGGAGACGGTGGTGGGCACCGAGAGAACCGTGAAACTCGTGCTGGGCGTGAGCCTGGGAGCCGTGCTCATGGGTGTGCTGCTGGCGGGGTACATGTGGCGCTCGATCTCGCGCCCGATCGCGTCGCTCTCCGAGGCGGCCACGCGGATCGGGGAGGGTCATCTCGATACGCGCGTCACGGCGACGACCAACGACGAACTCGGAGTGCTCGCCTCCTCCTTCAACCAGATGGCCGAGGCGCTCGCGGCGTCGACCGTTTCGATCGACAATCTGAACGCCGTCAGGGAGAAGCTGCGGGTTTCGCTCTCGGAGAAGGAGCTGCTCCTGCGGGAGGTCCACCATCGCGTAAAGAACAACCTGCAGATCGTATCCAGCCTTCTCGACCTGCAGGCCGGACGGGCCGCGGACCCGTACGTGCACGAGCTGTTCGCGGAGAGCCGCAGCCGGATACGTGCGATGGCGCTCGTACACGAACAGTTCCACCAGTCCTCGGCGTCGGACCGGATCAATCTCGGAAGCTACATCCGTCTGCTCGTCGCGGGGCTGGCGCAATCGCTCGCCCCTGCGAGGGGGAACCTCGACGTGCGGATTCAGGCCGATGACCTGCACCTCGACATCGACCGGGCCATCTCGTGCGGCCTGGTCGTCAACGAACTCGTGACCAACGCCATCAAGCACGCCCTGTCCTCCGGGGGGGGGAACGTGGTCGTGACCGTCGGGCGATGCCCGGATGGCCTCTGTGAACTGGTCGTGTGCGACGACGGGCCCGGGATGGGTCCCGCCGGGCGGGACGGATCCCTGGGCCTGGATCTGGTGGAGGCACTCGCCGGGCAACTCGGTGGCCGCGCCGAGATGGTCGGCGGCAAGGGCACGGAAATCCGGGTGGTCTTTCCGGAAGCGTTGAGGGAGGCGGAGCGGGCATGAGCCGCGCCCGTGTCATGATCGTCGAAGACGAAGCGGTGGTCCAGGTGCACCTGCGCCGGCTGGTGACGTCGCTTGGGCACGAGGTGGTGGGTGTGGCCACGAGTGCGCGACAGGCGTTGAGCCTCGCGGCGAACGCGCGCCCGGAGGTCGCCCTGATAGACGTGAACATCGAGGGGGAGGTGGACGGCATCACCGCGGCCGGCGAGATCGAGTCGCGCTACGGCACCACGGTCATCTTCGTCACCGCGTTTGCGGACGATTCGACGCTTGCACGGGCCGGTGATATCGGGTCGCACGGGTACGTCGTGAAGCCGTTCAGCGAGGCTCAGTTGAAAGCCGCCCTCGCCACGGCGCTCGCCGCCCGCGGGCGTCTTGCCGGTTCGCTGGGGGGCGAGGCGCTGCGCGGCGTTCTGTCACGCCTTGGTGACGGCGTCGTGCTCATCGACGCTTCAGGACACGTGACGTTCGCCAATCCACTGGCGGAGCAAATGTTCGCACGTGAGGGAATTCGACTTCCCGGCGAGCGCCTGGACAGGGTTCTCCAGGTGTCGCCGGCGGGAATCCGGGACGCCCTGCGCCGCTGGCTGGACGACGGAGCGTCCGGATCTCCTCCCTTCGGCGACGAGCCGGTGGAGATTCGCTGCGGCGACGGCGGGATGATTCGCGGGGAGGTGGAGATTCTGCCGCTGCGGTTCGGGGCGGGCGCTGCGTCCGGCTGGGCGGTGCTCGTACACGCGACCACCTCCGGACCGGGAACCGACCGGACCGCGTTGCGCAAACGCCTTGCGCCCGGTGGCGAGTTCCACGGCATCATCGGCCGCAGCGACGCGATGCTGGCTCTGTACGAGCGCATCGAGAAGCTGGCCGGTGTCCCGTGGACCGTTCTCATCGAAGGGGAGACCGGTTGCGGAAAGGAACTGGCGGCGCGGGCCCTGCACACCCTGAGTCCCCGCGCCCGGGGGGCGTTTGTCGCCGTCAACTGTGCCGGACTCACGGACACGCTGCTGGGAAGCCAGCTCTTTGGCCACCGCCGCGGCGCCTTCACCGGCGCCGTCGAGAGCCAGGTGGGGGTGTTCGAAGCCGCGAACGGGGGAACGCTCTTCCTGGACGAAATCGGGGACATCTCGCCCGCCCTGCAGAAGTCCGTCCTGCGCGTGCTCGATGATAATGTGGTGACACGCGTCGGGGAGACGGAGGGGCGCCGGGTCGATGTGAGGGTGGTTTGCGCGACGCAGCGCGACCTTGACGAGGAGATTGCAGCCGGCCGCTTCCGCGCCGACCTCCTGTACCGGTTGCGCGGCGCGCGGCTGATCCTGCCACCCCTGCGGACGCGCGGCGACGACATCGTCCTGCTCGCGCAGCACTTTCTTGCCGCCGCCGCGCGCACGCTCGCCAAACGCCTCGACGGTTTCTCTCCCGAGGCGCTCGCCGCAATCCAGCGCTACTCCTGGCCGGGCAATGTCCGCGAGCTGCGCGGCGCCATTGATCACGCGGCGCTGGCGAGCGTGGCCGCGGTCATCGCGCGGACGGATCTGCCCGCCGAGGTTCTGGCCGGCGCCCCGGCCGAACCGGGAGACGATCGCTCCCGTCTCGTGAACGCGCTGCAGCGGGCGGGAGGCAACCGGTCGCGAGCCGCGGCGCTGCTCGGCATCAGCCGTGCCACGCTCTACCGGCGGCTCGCCCAGTTCGGTCTCGCCGACGACTAGCCCCGTGTCCCGCTGAGACACGCGTGAGACAGCGGGCGTGTCTCACCACCCGCCACTCGCCCGCGCCCCGGCCCATAACCAATTGCAAAAAAATATCTTAAGAATGAGGCGCCGTTGGCGTGGTGCTTGCGCACACTTCCTCGTCCCATGACCCATTGACGGCCTTCCGGCGGTGCTGCGGCGGGCGCAACCCATTCGAGGCTTCATGACCCGAGCGCGTGTTCTCATCGTCGAGGACGAGTCCATCGTCCGCATGCATGTGCGCGCGACGGTGGAGGCGATCGGTCACGAGGTGGTCGCCTCGGTTGCAACCGCGGAAGAGGCTGTGGAAGCGGCGCGCCGGGAAGCGCCAGACCTCATCCTGATGGACATCCAGTTGCGCGGAGAGCGTACGGGTGTCGATGCGGCGCGCGAACTCTCCCTCGACGTGGATGCAGCATTGATCTTCGTTACCGCGTTCGCCGACGAGAACACCGTTCGGGCCACGGAATCGGTCGGCGCGGTCGGATACATCGTGAAGCCATTCAGCGAGCCGGAACTGCGGGCGGTGATCACGACCGCGCTGGGAACCCACCGCCGCGCGCGACGGTTGCGGGCGCGGGAGCGCACGCTTGCGAGAGTCCTGTTCGGGGGCTCCGATGCCATCGTTGTGGCCGACACCGAGGCCAGGGTGACCTTCGCCAACCGCGGCGCCTGTGATGCCACCGGCTGGGCGCCCGCAGACGTCATCGGCCTGCCGCTCGAAGAGGCCCTGCGCGTGGATCCGTCGGAGCGGGTGGCGTTCGAAGCCGCCGTCAGCCGGGTCATGGGTGGCAGCGAGGCCGCGCCATTCCAGATCCGCGTCAAGATGCAGTCCCGCACGGCGGAGTTGAGCGGTGAGTTGACGCCACTGTTTCCGGAGATCCCGTCCGACGCAGGCCTGGTGGCGACGTTCCGGAGCGGCCAGGCCGGATTCCAGCTGGCATCCCCCCGGGACGATACCGGCGCGCGGCTGCTCATCTACTCGCACGACACCTTCGGCCTGGGGCACCTGAGCCGGAGCGTCAACCTCGCATCCGCGTTGATACAGCATTTCCCGCAACTGTCGGTGCTTATCGTGACCGGATCGTCCGTAGCCCATCGCATGCGCATGCCGGCGCGCGTCGACTACGTGAAGCTGCCGGCGGTGCGCAAGGTGGCGTCCGAACGCTACCAGGCGCGGTCGCTGGCGATGTCCGACGCCACCATCGTGGAATTCCGGGCCAGCCTGCTGTTGCGAACGGTACAGGACTTCGACCCCGACGCGGTGCTGGTGGATCATTCACCGGCGGGAATGAAAGGTGAGCTGGTTCCGAGCCTGGAGTGGCTCGCGGCCAACCGCCCCGGCTGCGCAAGAATGCTGGGCCTGCGCGATGTCATCGACGACCCCGAGTCCGTGCTGAGCATCTGGACGAAGGATGGCCTCTACCGGCTGGTCGAGGACAGCTACGACCATGTCTTCGTCTACGGCATGCGCGAGGTCTTCGACGCGGCGAGCGCCTACCGGTTCTCGCCGGCGCTGGCGTCGCGGGTGGCGTACATGAACTACGTCGGTGAGACCGCGGAACTCCCTCCCTCTGCCGGAAACCGCACGGAGGGGAAGCAGCGGCGACGCGTTCTCGTCACCATCGGCGGGGGAGACGGCGCGGGCGAGCTGGTGGTGGGTACGTTCCTCGAAATGGCCGAGCGCCTGGGCGGCGCGATGGAATTCGACGCCACCATCGTGACGGGGCCGCTGGTGGACGAGGAGCTGCTGCGCAGTTTCCAGACCCGCGCGGCCGCGCTGCCGTCGGTGAGCCTGGTCGAGTTCGTCGATTCCACGTCGGCGCCGATGCGGGGCGCCGACCTCGTGATCTGCACCGGAGGCTACAACACCACCGCGCAGGCGATGCGCCACGCGCGGTCAGTCGTGATAATCCCGCGCATTACCCACCGCAAGGAGCAGCTCGTTCGCGCCGAGTGTCTGCGCGCACGCGGGATGGCCGGCCTCATCCATCCGGACGAACTGACGGCGGATCTTCTGGCTGCCACCATCCGTCGTGAACTGGCCGCGGGGCCGGATGCCCAGATGAAGGCGCGCGCCCTGCTTCAGTTCGACGGCGCCGAAAACGTGGCGCGTTATTGCGCCGAACACGGGGTCATCCGGGGAAGGAGCGAGTTGAGGACGTGAACGGGAATCCGGCGTTGAAGATTGCATACGTGGCGAAGATGTTTCCGCGCCTGTCGGAGACATTTGTGCTCAACGAGATCCTCGAACTGGAACGGCAGGGCGCAGAGGTCGTCGTCTTCTCCGCGCTCAAGCCCAACGAGGGCCGGTTCCATCCCCAGCTCGCGCTACTCAAAGCGCAGGTCGTCTACCTGGAGGATCTCGATCCGAAGAAGTGGGCGGCGTGGATCGCTCCCCTGTGGTCTCGACTGGCATCACGCCGCGATCGGTTGTTTGGCGAACTGGAGAGCGCGATCGCGGCAGGGGACCCGCGCCGGGTGGATCTGGTCTGGCAGAGCGCGTGGATGGCCTGCAGGCTCGAGGAACTCGGGGTCGAGCGCATGCACGCTCACTTCGCCACGCTTCCAAGTACGCTCGCCTACCTCGTGAACCGTATCGCGGGGATCCCATTCAGCTTCACGGCGCACGCCAAGGACATCTATGTGTACCGGCCGGAGGAAACGCTGCTCGCGGAGAAGCTTGCGGCTGCGGATTTCGGCATAACCGTGACGGAATTCAACCGCCGCCACATGCTTTCCATACTCCCGCCCGAGGTGCACCAGAAGGTGCGGGTGCTGCACAACGGGGTAAGCCTCGCGACGTTCACCCCGCCGGATGCCGAGGGCCGGGAAGAGGATCTCATCCTGGGCGTCGGGCGGCTGGTGCCGAAGAAGGGATTCGACGTGCTGGTGGAGGCGTGCGGCCTGCTCGCAATGCGAGGCGCGCGCTTCCGCTGCATCATCGCGGGCGAGGGCCCGGAACTGGAGAGCCTGCGCGAGCGCTCGCGGGCGCTGGGGCTGGAGGATCGCGTCGAATTCACGGGGCCGGTGACCTCGGAGGACGTTCGTCGGTTGATGCGGCGGGCGGCGGTGTTCTGTCTTCCGTGCCGGGTCTCCGCGGATGCCAACGTGGACGCACTTCCCACCGTCCTGCTGGAGGCGCTGGCCACCGGCCTTCCCGCGGTATCCACCCGCCTGTCGGGGATCCCGGAAATCATCGACGATGGCCTCAGCGGAGTGCTTGTGGACCCGGAAGACGCCGACGCAACCGCCCGCTCCCTCGAAACGATCCTGGCGTCGCCCGAACTGCGGCTGCGCTACGGCGTGAACGGGCGGGACAAGGCGGAGCGCTGTTTTGACCTGGAGAAGAACGTTGCGAGCCTGCACACGATGTTCAAAGGGGGGAGCCCGGATCCGCACCGGAGCGGGGCTAGTGCTGCGACACCAGGGGGCGGTAGTCGTGCACGCGTGCTCTACGTTTCGGGCGATCCGGGCATACCCTTCGGCGGGTCCAAGGGGGCGGCGGTGCACGTCCGCCAGTTCCTGGACGCTCTGGACGCGTCGGGCTGCGACGCGACGCTGGTTACCGCGCGCCGCGATCCGAAGTCCATGCTGGCGCCGCCCTACCCGGTCGTCGTCGCGACGGGTGCGCGCTCCTCGCGCCTGGCGTCGGCGCTGGGGGCCGGCGCGGAGGGATTCGGCGAGGTGCTCGATTTCGGCGGTAACAGCGCGATGCTGGATGCGATCGAACGTGAGGCGCGGGGACGTTCCTTCGATGTCGTCTACGAACGCTACTCTCTGCTGGGCGTTGCCGGGTGCGCCTTCGCGCGCGCGAGTGGTCTGCCGTTCGTGGTGGAGGTAAACTCACCGCTGGTACTCGAGGCCGAGCGCTTCCGCGGCCTGCGGGATGGCGACCTGGCCCGGCGGGTGGAGCGTCTGGTGCTGGGATCCGCGAATCACGTCATTGCGGTGTCGGAGGAGGTTCGCGACTACGTGCTGGGCATCGTTCCTGGAGCGCCGGTAAGCGTGCTTCCGAACGCGGTCGACCCGTCCCGGTTCGATCGCCCCGGCGATGGCTGGCGCAGGCGCCTGGGCGGAGAGGACGACGTGATCGTCGGATTCGTCGGGCGCGTAAGACCGTGGCACGGCGTGGACCGGCTGGTCGATGCGCTGTCGCTCGCCCTGCAGGCCCACCCGCGGCTGCGCCTGTGTATCGTCGGCAACGCAGATGGGGAGGCCGATGCGATCGTGGAACGCGCCCGCGAGCGCGGCATCGCCGGGCGCGTGACGCTCCTGGGCGAGGTCCGGTTCGAGGATATCCCGGGTGTGCTCGGCGCGATGGACATCCTGGCGGCACCGTACCCCGATATGAGTGACTTCTATTTCTCGCCGCTCAAGCTGTTCGAATACATGGCGGCGGCCAAACCCATCGTTGCGTCGCGCATCGGCCAGGTCGCAAGATTGTTGCGCGACGGCGAGACCGCGCTGCTGGTGCCGCCGGGGGACGTGCCGGCGATGGCGGGAGCCCTGGGGCGCATCGCGTCGAATGCGGAGTTCGCGAACAGGCTGGGACGAAACGCGCGAGCGGCGGTTGAATCCGGCCACACGTGGCAGCATCGCATGGGCGTCGTGCTGGGACTCTTCGATTCGGTGCGGGGTGGGAAGGCCGCGACATCGCGGGTTTCATGATGGGCTCGATCAAGTACAGTCTGTCCCGGATTGACCCGGTGGCGGCACGACGCGTTGCGGCCCGCTTCCGGGAGGAACTGCGTCCGCACCGCGGGCGAATCTTCCTGGCGATGGCCGGCCTGACCGGCGCGTCGCTGATGACGCTGCTGCAGCCGTGGCCGCTGAAGTTCGTTTTCGACCGCGTGCTCATCGGCAGCCGCGTTTCCGGTCCGGCCGGTTTCCCGCCCGCGGAATGGTCCCCCGTGACCACGCTGTGGGTTTCCGCCCTGGCGTTCCTGGTGATCGCGGTGCTCCGCGGCGCGCTGACGTATGTGTTCAGCATCCAGTCGAAGATCGTCGAGCACCAGATGACGGCCACGCTGCGGCAGCGGGTGTTCGCCCACGTCCAGCGCCTGCCGCAGTCCTACCACGACTATCGCGAGACCGGTGACCTCCTGACGCGGATTACCGGCGATATCAATCTGCTCTCGGAACTGCTGGTGACGACGTCCATCGGCCTCGTCAGCCACACGCTGCTGGTCGTTGGAATGCTGGCGGTGCTCCTGTGGCTGGATCCGCTGCTGGCGGTGATCGGGCTGGTCATCATCCCCATCTTTGCGCTGGCCGCGTTTCGCTTTTCCGGCCGTATTCGCTCGTCCGCGCGCAAGCAGCGCGAGGCCTACGGCGAGATCGTGTCCGCGGTGCAGGAATCCCTTGCCGGAATAGCACAGGTCAAGAGCTTCGCGCAGGAGAAGCGCCGCGAGAAGCTCGTGGGTAGATCGGTGGGAAGGGACGCCAAGGCGAACGTGCGCACCGCGCGGCTGACGGAGAACTACGCGCGCACGGTGGATATGATCAGCGCCGCCGGGACCTGCGCCGTCCTGATCGTGGGCAGCTACCGCGCCATGGCGGGCCTGATAACACCGGGAGACGTGCTCGTGGTGATGTCGTACCTGCGCAGCATGTACCGGCCGCTGCGCGACTTCGCCAAGCTCACCGCGCACGCGGCCAAGGCGGTCGTCCGTGCCGACAAGATCATTGAACTGCTGGACATCGCGCCGGAAACGCAGGACATGGAATCGGCCTTGTCGGCGCGGGAGATCCGCGGGGACATCGCCTTCGAGAACGTGCGGTTCCAGTATTCCGGAGGGAAGCAGGCGCTGCGCGATGTGACCTTCCGGATTCCGGCGGGCCGGACGACGATGATCGTCGGCGCGACCGGCGCCGGCAAGTCGACCATCGCAAAGCTCATCCTGCGGCTGTACGAGCCGGTGGGCGGGCGCATTTTGCTCGACGGACACGATATCCGTGACTATCGCATCGACAGCCTGCGCAAGCGCATTTCGCCCCTCACCCAGGAATCCTTCCTGTTTCGGAGCTCGATTGCGGAGAACATAGCGTTCGGGGCCAGAAACGCCACGGCCGAGGAGATCCAGGAGGTGGCCGCGCGCGTGGGGGCGGATGATTTCATCCAGACGCTTCCGCATGGCTACGACACGCTGGTGGGCGAGGGAGGCGCGACCCTGTCGGGTGGGCAGAGGCAGCGCGTGAGTTTCGCCCGGGCGCTCCTGCGAAACTCCCCATTGATGATCTTCGATGAGCCGGCAACGGGGCTGGACGTGCACGCGGAGGCCGCCGCCAAGGAGTTGCTCGCCCGCACCCGCGAGGGGCGGACGCTGATCGTCATTACGCACCGCCTGCATTTCCTGGAACTGGCCGACTGGGTGGTGTACGTGCGGGACGGCGAAGTGCTCGAGCAGGGAGACCCGCAGGAACTCGCCGGTCGCAGGGGCGCGTTCTGGGAATTTGTGCGGCACGGTGACGTCGTGCGGCGCGACGGCCCTGCGGTTGAAGGGAGGGGCGCTTGACCATGCAGTCGGATGGATCCCGCTCCCCGCAACTCATCCCCGCCGATCCGGGACTTCCCGGTCTGGAGCTGGCGTTCGATCCCGATGGCGTCATGGACGCGCTTGCGGGAAGAGCGACGGGTGCGGATCCTCCGGAGAAGGTCCGGATCACATACGTGCGCTACAAGCCCGGCACGAGCTGCGTCGTCGCGTACGCCTTCGCCTTCCGCGGCGCGGAGCCGCCCCTTGCCGGCTACGCGAAGGTCTACGGTGACTCCGACTTCGAGATCGCGCTGGCCAAGGTTGCGGACCGGCGCTGGCAGGGCGAGCGTGGGCTCCCGGCATATCTGGTGCTCGAGCGGGAGCGCTTGATCCTGTTCTTTTATCCGCACGACGCCGAGCTGCCCGGGCTGCGGCTCTTTGCGAATCCCAAGGGCATGCAGCGCGCCCTGTATGCCCACGTGCGCCATCGCTTCCCGGAGGACCGCTGGCGGATCTCCGACAGCAGGCTTCGCGTGAGCCTGGTTCGGTACAAGCCGGAGAAGCGGGCGGTGCTGCGTGTGGAGACGAAGGCAATCGAGCGCGATGGTGAAGAGCGCCGGAACCTCGTCGTGTACGGACGGGCCTACACGGCCGGTCTGGCCGCGGGCCGCTTCGATGCGATGCGTTCTCTCGAAGAGCAGGCCTCCGTCCGGGGTGTACGCGTCCCGACCGCGCTGGCGTGCCTGCCCTCCGAAGGCGTGATCCTCGTCGACTGTCTGGCGGGCGCGCCGGTGACCGTTCCTGTTCTGGGTGCCGATGGATCGCTGCCGGCACGAATCGGTGCCGCCCTGCACCGGGTGCACCAGTGCCGTCCGCGCGGCGTCGAGCGGTTGGCGCGGGCGAAGATCATGGACGGCTGTGCCGCCACCGCGGCCTCGATAGCAGCCGTGGCGCCGGGACTGGCAGGACCCGCGCGCCGCGTGACCGAAACTCTGCGGCGACTCTCCGCCCGTGTTCCGGCCGGGGAGGAAGGCCTCGTGCACGGGGACTTTCACCCGGGGCAGATCCTCGCCGACGGCGAAGACGTCGGGCTGCTTGATTTCGACCGGGCCCATCTCGGTGAAGTCGACGAGGATCTCGGCAACTTCCGGGCCCACCTGCTGGCGGCCGGTGGAATGGACGCCGGCGCCTGTGACGCGGTCATGGAGGCGATGTTCGCCGCACACGGCCGCGGGTGGAGGCGGGATTCCCGCGCCACGGGCTTCTGGACGGCGACGGGTCTGATCAACCTGGCGGTGCAGCCTTTCCGCACCCAGGAGCCGGCGTGGCACGAACAGATGTCGGCGCGCCTTTCACTTTGCGAGGCGATACTGCGATGAGCCTGCTGACGGCATCGGAACGTTTCGAACTCGCGGTTGATGTCGAGCATGCGCGGACGGTGGTGGACTTTGCGCTCGACGCGATGGCGCTGCCGCCGTCCAACGAATCGCTGCGCGTGACCCGCGTCTTCCCTTCGGGCGACGGGATGTGCATCCAGTACGTCGCGGAACGGAAGTCGCCCGGCGGGCCGGTGCGCGTCATCCTGTGCGGGTTCCTCCCCTTTGAAGAGGACGCCTTCCCGGACTGGGCCGGTCAGGGCACGGCCTTCCGCATGCCGGGCTCGGGACTCGTGGTTCCCGCGTTTCCGTTCGACCCGGGGCTTCCCGCGCTGCGCGGGATGCTCTCCGGCGAAGGTCTGGTGGCCTGGCTGCGGGAGTGCGGCGTGGGCGTCACCGATGCGGGTGCGGTGGAGACGAAGCTGCTGGGATACCGCCTGCTGCGCCGATGCGTGCTGAAGCACACCGTGCGCGGTGCGGACGGGAGGATCGAACGAATCGTGACCAAGCTCGTGCGCCCGCGCCGCGGCGGGGCGATGGCGTCGACCTGGCGTGCGCTCTCCGGCGCGGGGCCCGCGGACGTCCGCCTGCCCCGCCTCCTGGCCGTCAACGAGGCGTCCGGAGCGGTCGGGATGGAGCATGTTGCGGGCCGTTCGTTGCACGACTGTATCGGTGACGTCGGTTTTGCCGACGCGTGTGAGGCCGCGGGCGAGGTGCTCAACGCGCTGTACGCCCGGTCCGTTCCGAACGGCCTGCCCGCGCGTTCTGCCGCGGATGAGTTGAGGTCGCTCGATCGATGCGGCGGGCTCATGGCACGCACGTGCCCGGCGGACACGGGGCCGGTGGAACGGCTGATCACCAGGCTGAAGCGATTCCCCCCGCCGACGCCGGTCCCGCGCGTCGCACACGGTGATTTCTACGACAAGCAACTCATCCTCTCTTCCGGAGGCATGGTCATGATCGACTGGGACCTCGCATGCGCTGGCGACCCGGCCATGGATGCGGGCAACTTTCTGGCGCACCTCGAGCTCAGGGAGCTGCAGCATCCGGCTGCGGGCGACGGCATCGAGGCGGGAAGGCTGCGGCTGCTGGCCACGCTGGCGGGTTGCAGCGAAGGGGAACGTTGGTGGCGGGCTGCGTCTCTGACGCGGCTCGCGGTCCTGTATCGCTGGAGACCACGATGGAGGCATCTGTTTCCCGCGATCGTTGCGAAGGCCGACGAGGCCCTCGACCGAGGTGGCTACAGATGAGGACCGGACTGGTCTGCATGACGCTGGTGGCGCTGGTGGTTTCCGCGGGGACCGCCACGGCGGCAAAGAAGAAGCCCGAACCCGAGTACCAGAAGCTGAAGCTCCAGGCGGGCATGAGTCTCGAGGTGGAGGGCCAGTTGAACGAGGCCGGACTCTTTGTCGCCGAAGACCTGACGCCGCTCGAGGAGGCGCGCAAGCCGAAGTTGCGGGCGCCCATCCAGGCGATCGACCGTGGCGCTCGCACGATCCAGGTGCTGGGAATGACCATCCAGGTCAGGGACGACACGGAGTTCGACGGCGGTTCCTTCGATGACCTGAAGACCGGGCAGCACATCGAGGTCAAGATTTCCGTGCGGGAAGGCGGCTGGAAGGCGTCATCCATCGAGACGCTGAACGTGAAGCCCGGCGTCAAGGTGAAGGTGACTGTGACCCGTGTTTTGGCCGACGGGGTCCCGCCGGACACGCTCGATTGTTCCGGCTTCCTGATACTCCTCACCGAGGAAGCCGACGTGAACGAGGAGTCCCGCCGCCCCGATTCGAGGGAACGGCGGCTCTTTCGCGACCTCGCGCACGACGACGCCGGGAGCTTCGACCACGGCGTTCCGCTGGCGCATCGCCGCGTGCATCTGGCGGCGGAGTACCGGCACAAGTGGGAATCGAACTCCGACCAGGATCTGTCCCCGTCGTTCGAATCGGACACCGAGGACACCGAGCCGCAGCTCCGGCTGATGGCCGCGTTTCTCCCGTCACAGCGTTTCCGCTTCCTGGGCCAGTTGCGCGCGCGGCAGAACTTCGTCGTCGACTCCCCGGAGGGTGGTGGAGACTCGGAGGAGATCAAGCTGGAGGTGTTGCAGCTCGTGGCCCTGGCGCGTGACATCGGTGGCGCCCCCGTCGCCGTGCAGGCGGGGAGGCAGCGCTACAAGGAACCGCGCGAGTGGCTCTACGACGACTACCTCGATGCCGTCCGGGTGAGCGTCTATCCCTGGCAACGGTTCTCCTTCGAAGCCTCGGTGATCGATGGGCGGAACTCCTACAAGGACAAGTTCCAGACCTGGACGGATGCGCTCGGCATGCTGACGGCCGGTGTCTACGGCGGTCTCGCGTCGGCCTACGTGTGGAAGCGATGGGACAGCGACGAGGCGCGCAAACGTGAGCCGCTGTGGGCCGGGGTGCGCTACCGGGGCGGTTCATCGCGGTGGCTGCAGCCGTGGGGAGAATTGGCCGCCATGCGCGGCGAAGACAAGCACCGCAACCTCGACGCGTGGGCGTTCGACGTGGGGGCCACCGCCCGGGCCAGAACGGTGCCGCTGCAGCCGTCCGTCACCGTGGGCTACGCCGTGGGCTCCGGCAACCCGATCGACGGCGACGCGGACGACCACCGCTTCCGGCAGTCCGGCTTCGAGGACAACACGGCGCGAATGAACGGGCTGGGCCTGGTCAGATACTACGGTGCCGGTTTGGACCCCGAGCTCTCCAACATCACGATCTTCACCGCCGGCGCCGGCTTCTGCCCGCTTCCGTACCTTTCCATCGAGGCGATCTACCACCATTATGTCCAGCATCATCCCGCGGACGAAGTCCGCGGCCGGCTGGTTGACCCGCCGGCACGCCCCAACGGCGTCGATCCGCAACTGGGCGACGGCGTGGATGTCGTGACGGGCCTGTATAATGTATGGAACCATGTTTCCGCGGTATGGACCCTCGCGTGGTTCCTGCCGGGGGCGGCCTTTGCGCCGCGCGAGCAGACTGCGTTCCTCAACCGCATCGAGCTCCGTTTCGAACTATGATGCACCGGGTTTCCGCACGATTGCTGTTGGCCGCGCTGCTGGCGGGAATCCTGCCGGATGCGGCTCCGCGCGTATACGCGCGGCTCATCCCGTGTCTGTCCGGTTTCGTGCGCACGAGCGGTGGATCTCCGGTGGCGGGGGCCGATCTCGATTTCTTCGTCTCCGGCACCGGCGAGAAGCTCATCACGCCCGGCGACAACACGGATGCCACCGGCTTCTACAACGTCTGCGTGCTACCCGGCGTGTACGACGTCACGTTTGCGCCACCGCCCGGGACCCGGCTGCTGGGAAGAGTGTTTCCGCAGCTCGACCTGACGGCCAACGTGGGTCGCGAACTCAACGTTACCCTCGAGACCGGCTTCGTCATGTCGGGGTCTGTCACCTCGGCCTCGAGCGGACAGGGGGTCGAGGGTGTGGACTTCGACGCCGACGTCGTTGGCGGTGGCCGCCTATTCACTCCCGACGACAACACGGATGCCAACGGCGATTACCGCGTGGTCGTTCCGGCCGGCCTCTTCCGTTTCCGCTACGAACCCGTGCCGGGGTCGCGGCTGCGCGGCCTCGAGATGGACTCGGTGGCGGTGGCGGGGGACCAGTTGATCGACGTGGTGCTCGAGGACGGCCTGCTGCTCTTCGGGCGCGTGCGCTCGGGATCCGGGGCGGCGCTGGCCGGTGTCACCGTCGACCTGCGCGACGGGGTGACCGGCGAGAAGGTGTTCGTGGCGAACAACGACACCGATGCGGCGGGTGACTACTCCGTCGCGGTGCCGGCGGGAACCTTCGAACTGCGTTACGTGCCGCCCCGTGGCGCTCCATACGTGGCTGTTTCGATTGCCGGGTTCCAGATCGGCGCGGACACGCAGCGCGACCAGGTGCTCCAGGACGGTCATCGCGTGACGGTCATCGTCAGGGACTTCAACGGGGAGTTCGTGGTCCTGGCCGATATCGACGTCAAGGAGAACCCCGGCGGGGCCAAGGTGTTCACGCCCCACGACCGAACGGACTCCGCCGGCGCCGCGGAACTCGCGCTCGTGTCCGGATCCTACGACCTCAGGATCGATCCGCCCGCGGGCACGACGCTGGACCGCGTGGAACTGACCGGCGTCGCAATCGACGCCGACACCACCATCACGGTCGTGCTGCCCGAGGTGGCGCGGTGGCGCGTGACGGGGCGTTTGACCGATCCTGCCGGCACCGGGCTCCCAGGCGTGCAGGTGGACGCCAGGCTGAGCCCATCCGGGCAATCCGTGTTCATTCCGTCTCCGTTCTCGGACGCGGCCGGAGACCTGGACCTCTCCATTCCCGGCGGGCTCTACAACGTCCACTTCTCCCCGCCCAGGGGTTCGCGGTCCGTCGGCATCGAGATCGCGAACGTGGCCGTTGCCGGCGACTCCTCGTGGGGAAACATCCCGTTGCAGGACGGGCTGCTGGTGACGATCGTGGTGAATAGTCCGGACGGCCGCGCGGTTGCGAATGCAAACCTCGATTTCTACGTCGGCGCCAGCAGCTCGCGCGAGTTCGTTCCGCACGATCGCACGGACGCGGCTGGCAGCACGGTGGTTGCGCTGCTGCCGGGCGAGTGGCGAATCCGCGTGAAGCCGCCCTCGGGAAGCGGTTATGAGTCGCTGACGGCGGGACCGGCGGCGGTGTTCAACGACACCACGATCACGATCGTGTTGCGTCAGCGGATTTCTTCGAGCCCTCCGGCCGTGTCCCTGGGTGCTGCGTTTCCGAACCCGTTCCGTGACCTCGCCACCGTCGGCTACGAAGTCGGAGCAACGACCGACGTCACGCTCGATGTATTCGACGTTCGCGGGAGCAGGGTGCGGGTGCTCCGCAGACAGGAGGCGGTTTCGGGCCGGTTCGAGGCTTCGTGGGACGGAACGGACGATCGCGGGCGCGGCGTGCCCACGGGGGTCTATTTCATCAGGCTGCGGACCTCGCTGGGAGACGCGACTCGCAAGGTTCTGGTACTTCGCTAGCAGCCGATTTGCACGACAACGAGACGGGGGTGGCCATGAAGCGCGGTCTTGCAGGTATGATGGTTCTGTTGGCGGTCTCATCGCCGGCGTGGGCGCAGTTCTCGATTTCTGGAATCGTCCGCAACCCGGCTCTGGCGCCCGTGGCGGGCGTCCAGGTGGTGCTCTCGGACGGCAACGGGAACCCGATCGGGACGCCGCTGATTCTGACCAACGCGGCGGGCTTCTACACCATATCCCCCCTGCCTCCCGACAACTACATCGTCGGGTTCGAGCCACCCAGCGCCACGCATCTTGTGCCCGCCCGCCTGCCGGTGACGGTGGGCGGCGCGAACACGACGCTCAACGCCAATCTGGCCGCGGGCGTTCTGCTTTCCGGGACGGTGACGGACACGACCGGCGTGCCCATTCCCAACGTCGACCTCAAGGTGGAGGATCGCGCCACCAACGAGGTTGTCTACACGGTAGGGGACAACACGGATGTCAATGGCTTCTATGACATCGTGATCCCCGCGGGGGAGTTCGATATCACGTGGCGGGCGGTCGCGCCCGGGGCGCTGCCCTGGATCCGCGTGATCCGCCGCGAAATCATCTCAACCGATACGGTCATTGACATCCAGATGGTGATAGGCGTGTTCGTCAGCGGGCACGTGACGCGGCCGGGCGGAATTCCGGTGGCGGAGGTGAACCTGGACTTCATAGACGCCACCAGCGGCCTCAAGCTCGACACGCCGGGAGACGTCACCGACCTAACCGGCTTCTACCAGGTGCACGTTCCCATCGCCGACTACGAGGTGAGGGTGAAACCCGCGCCGCTCGACCACCTGCTCGGTGTCGAATTGTTGAGCGTGCCCGTGGCGGCCGACCGGCTGCTGGACGTCTCGCTCGAACCTGGCGTCGCGGTGTCGGGCGTTGTCACGGGGGTGGGTGCGGCTCCGGAGCCCGAGGTCGAGATCGAGGTGAGAGAAGCGGGCGGGTCGAAGCGCTACACGCCGTTTTCGACCACGGATCTCGCCGGCGCTTACTCGATCGTGGTGCCCGCAGGAGTGTCGCTCACGATCGACTACATCCCGCCGGTCCCGACGAAGCGCGCGCCCGTCCGGGTGGGTCCGGCGGCCTACGCTGTCGATCAGACGATCAATGTCACCGTGCCAGCCGGTGTCTGGCTTTCCGGCACGGTGACGAACACCTCGCTGGTTCCCGCACCCGGCGTGAACCTCGACCTGAAGGACCCGGTCACGGGGGCCTCGTTGCCGGTAGGCGGCGACGTGACGGACGCCGCCGGCAGCTTCGTGATGACGGTACTGCCGGGAACCTACACGGTGGAGGTGGAGCCTGCCGTGGCCAGCCTCCTCGTGGCGAAACGCTTCAGCCAGGTCGTGGCGGGTGACGTGGCCGTCGCCGTCCAGCTCGATACCGGCGTTGTCGTGCACGGCAACGTGACGGACTCCCACTACCTGGGGATCCCCGACTACCGCGTCGAGGCGTTCGACATCAACGCGGCCACCACGGTCTTTGCGCCGTCCGCGGTGACGGATGCAACCGGCGCCTACGCAATGGTGGTGCGGAGGCTGCGCACCTATCGATTCACATTCCGTCCGGGTCCGACCAGCGGGGTCACGGATACACTCGTGGTCGATGAAAGCTTCGTGTCGATCCGCACCGTGGTGAATGCAATGGTGGCCGGTTCGCTCGCGACGGGCGCGGCGTCGCCCCGTTCCTCGTTCCTTCTGCTGCAGAACCACCCGAACCCGTTCAATCCGCTCACGCACGTGCGTTTCCGTCTGGAACACGCCGGACGCTTGGACCTGCGCGTGTACGATGCCCGGGGGACGCTGGTCCGCGTGCTGGAAAGCGGGGTGCTTCCGGCAGGCGACCACGTGGTTGCCTGGGACGGCCGCGGCCAGGACGGCGTCCCGGCGAGCAGCGGGATCTACTTCTGCCGGCTCGAGGCGGGCGGCGGGAGGGCAACCATCAAGATGGTGCTCCTCAAGTGATATGGAAGTGACTGTATTCCCAAAAACAGAAAGTCCTCCCGGGTGACCGGGAGGACTCTCTGCTGCGTACGCTCTCGGGAGAGGACTAGTCCTGCAGCCCGGGAGTCTGCCCCTTGCGATTGGGGACGGGTGTGCGGTTGGTGATGACCACCGCCGCGTAGTTGCTCTCCGCGTTCTTTACGCTGACCGAGGTCACACGATACTCGTACTCGTGCGAGAAGGCAGCGCTTCCGTCCGTGAACGAGGACTGCGAAACCACCGACGGGTTGAGCCGCGCGATGTTGCTGTTCTCGGTATCCAGACGGTAGACATTGTATCCGCGCACGTTCAACTGCGTGCTTGGATCCCAGCTGACACGAATGTCCCCACCGTTCACGATCTCGGCCCGGACGTTCGTCGGTGCGAGGACCGGCGCTTCGTTCTGCACGACGGGTGCAACCGTTTCATCGGCGCAGCCGGCGAGCAGCGCGGTCAGGGCGAGCAGCGCGAACGCGAGCGTGATGCGCTTGCGAAACGCCATAATGAGTGCCTCCTGAGTCTGCTGCCGCGAAACGGGGCGACCGTCCCGATCGCGTCTCTTGCTTGCCTGCGATTGCTCATGGCTGCGGGATAGTGCGGTGTACTACGTACAACAGATGCTTGTGCGGCGACTATCCCGCAGCACGGTTGCTTCGTGCAGCAACTGACGTACCAATGCCCGTACTGCCGCATAAGGACGCCGACTTCTCGGCCGCGTCGCGGCGTCCGCCTGGCCGCCGCGGCGTGCCGCGCGCGCAAACGTCCCGGATCATCCCCATGGTGGCGCGTCGCGGCGTGCGTGGTCTCTCACAATGAGGCCCGGTGTCGCGTTTCGGGCTTCCGTCAAAAACCCCTTGACCTGTCACGAGTTATGGGGCAATATGGCCCGCGACGGTTTCGCCCCCCGCGGGCATTTTCCAGACTGGGCTCTCGAGAAGGAGGCTCGCCCGATGACCAAAGCCGAAATCGTAGAAGACATCGCCAGCAAGACGGGTCTCACCAAGAAGGACGTCGCCACGGCGATGGACATGTTTCTCGAGTCCATCTCGAAAGCCCTTTCCGAGGGGAAGCACTACGAGATCCGCGGATTCGGGACCTTCAAGGTCAAGCAGCGCAAGTCGCGCATGGCGCGCAACCCGCGCACCGGTGATGCGGTGCCGGTTCCGGACCGGAAGGTTCCCGTGTTCAAGGTTTCCAAGGAACTGAAGGACCTCGTCGCCAACGCCTGAGCGTTTCCGTCCCTCCGTTATGAATGAACCGGCACCGCCCGCGCGGGCGGTGCCGGACTTTCCACCACGAAGTCAGGCCAGCAATGATCGACCTGCGTAGCGACACCGTCACCCGTCCCACCGCGGCCATGCGCCGCGCCATCTCGGAAGCGCCGGTGGGCGACGACGTCTTTGGTGACGACCCCACCGTGATCGCGCTGGAAGAGCGCGTGGCGGAACTGGCTGGCAAGGAAGCCGCGCTGTTCGTGCCCTCGGGCACCATGGGCAACTTCCTCGGTCTGGCCGCCACCGCGTCCCCGGGCGACGAGGTGATCCTCGACCGCCAGTGCCACATCATGAACTACGAGGTGTCTTCGGTGGCCGTGCTGCACGGCCTGCAACTCAACGCGCTCGACGGCGAACGCGGTGCGCTGCGCGCGGAGATGATCGAGCCGCACATAAAGGTGGAGTCGTTGCACACGCCGGGCACGCGGATCATCGCCATGGAGAACACCCACAACCGCGCCGGCGGGTGCATCTATCCGTTCGAGGAGATGAAGCGGGTGCGGGAACTGGCGTCGGCGCGCGGCATCAGCGTCCACCTGGACGGCGCCCGACTGTGGAATGCGCACGCGGCCACGGGCGTGTCCATCGCCGATTACGCCGCCTGCGCGGACACCGTGAGCATGTGCTTCTCGAAGGGCCTCGGCGCGCCGGTGGGGTCCATCCTGGTGTCGCGCGCCGACGTGATCGCGCGCGCGCGCCGGCTGCGCAAGCGCCTGGGTGGCGGTATGCGCCAGGCGGGGATCCTGGCCGCGGGCGCGCTGTACGCGCTGGAGCACCACGTGACCCGCCTGCGCGACGACCACGACAACGCGAAGCGGCTCGAATCGTACATCCGCCGCGTCCCGGCCTTCTCGCTGGACTTTCCCGTGGAAACCAACATCGTGGTGTTCCGCGTGGACGCGAAGGCATGGACGGTGGAAGACCTCCTCGCGCGGCTGCGCGAGCACGACGTGCTGGCGGTGGCCTTTGGTGCGGGACGCGTGCGCATGGTGACCCACCTGGACGTGTCCGCCGCCGACGTCGACCACGCCGGCGAAGCGTTGCTCGAGATCGCGGGCCGCTGAAGCGGCACGGTTTCCACCCGTCCCCCGGAGACTTCCCATGTCCCAACCCGGCACCCTCACCCTGGTCGCAACACCCATCGGCAACCTGGGCGACATCACCTTGCGCGCCATCGAGGTGCTCAAGGGGGTCGACGTGGTTCTGGCCGAGGACACCCGGCACACCGGCCGTCTGCTCAAGCACCTCGACATCACCACGCCGCTCGAGAGCTACCACGACCACAACGAGGCCCGCATCACGCCCGCGCTGGTGGAACGCATGCTGGGTGGCGCCAGCATGGCGCTGGTCACGGATGCCGGGACACCGGGGATCTCGGACCCCGGCTTCTACCTGGTACGCGCCGCGCTGGCCGCCGGCATCGCGGTCACCATGGCGCCGGGCGCCAACGCCGTGCTGCCCGCGCTGGTGCTGTCGGGATTCCCGTGCGAGTCATTCGTGTTCGTTGGGTTTACGCCGCGCAAGCCCGGCGAACTGGCCAGGACCATCGAGGCCCTGGCGGAGGAGCCCCGCACCACGGTGTTCTACGTGTCGCCACACCAGTTTCGCAAGGTGCTGGAGAAGATCGCGGCGCGCTTCCCGGAACGCGAGATCGCGGTGGCGCGCGAGTTGACGAAACTGCACGAAGAGGTCGTGCGTGGCTCCGCGCAGGAGGTTCGCGACCGGCTGGGGCCGCGCAAGGAGCAGGGCGAGTTCGTGCTGGTGGTGAAGGGTGTTGGCTGGCGCAAACGGGGCCGCAAACACCCGGATGAAGACGCGCCGGAGGCGCCCGCAGCGCCGGACGCTTGACGTCCGGCAAGGGCGGGTGGTAGCGTCCCGCGCGCCACCGGATCAACCATGAACACTGCCTCCACCCGAATGGACAAGCGCGCGCTGCAGGCGGGCGCGCGAAAGGTGCTCGACCCGATCGTCGCGCTGCTCGCGTCGCTGGGCGTCGCACCCCTGCTCGTCAGTCTGTTCGGGGTTGTGTTCAGCGTATGGGGAGCCGTGGTGGTGGGGCGCGGATCGTTGCTGGGCGGGGGGATCTTCCTGCTCATCGCGGGCCTGTGCGACGTGCTCGACGGCGACCTCGCGCGCCGCGCCGGCAAGGCATCGCCCTTCGGGGCATTCATCGATTCCACGCTGGACCGCGTCAGCGAGTTCGTCTTCTTCGGCGGTATCCTGCTGTACGTGGTGGGGCGACCCGAAGGCTATGCCCTGTGGGAACCGATTGTCATTCTGCTCGCGCTGATGGGTTCCATGCTGACCAGCTACGCGCGCGCACGCGCGGAGGGAATCGGGGTGGACTGCAAGGTGGGATTGATGGAGCGGCCGGAGAGGATCGTGTTGCTCGCGATCGGTCTTATCGCGGGCCACCGCTTTCTGATGGCGGTCATGATTCTGCTGGCGGCAACGTCGCTGGTCACCGTCGTGCAGCGCATCAGCCACGTCCACCGTTCGTCGGCCGCGCGCGATTCCCGTTGATTCAGTCTATTCCGATAGCCGCCACCACCGCCGCGTGCACGTCGTCCACGGCCATGGTGCCGTCGATACGCACGACGCTCCCAAAGCTCGCCTCGTACTGCGGCATCAGCTTCTCGTAGTTGCGCGCAATCGTCTCCAGATGGGAGCGGTTCTCATAGATGGTGGTGTCGCCGCGGCGCGCCGCCAGGCGCTCCAGGCATACATCCACCGGAACGGCGAGAAAGAGCGTCACGTCGGGCGCGGCGCACCCCTGGTTGACATCGAGCACCCACTCGGCGCGAATCGCGGGGTCGAGTGTCTGATAGGCCATGGAGGAGAAGATGTAGCGGTCGCACACGACGTGTTCGCCCGCGCGCCTGCGCGCCTCGATGACCGCCGAATGCGCCAGGCGGTCGGCGGCGAACAGGAGTCCCATGACGCGCTCGCCCGGCCGATACGGAGATCCATCTCCCGCGCGCTCGCTGGCAGTGAGCAACCGACGGATGAATGCCCCCACCGGATCCGGAGTTGGTTCGTTTGTCAGGAAACTCGGCGTTCCCTTGCGCGTAAACAATGCTTGAAGCTTGGCGGCCTGGGTGGTGGTTCCGGCGCCGTCCAGGCCCTCGAAGACGATAAAGCGTGCGTGCCGCGGCATGTTGGGTGATACCGCCCGGCTTCGAGCGGTCCCCGGAGTCTAACAGCCCCCCGCCGCCGGGAAAAGGGCCGGTTGCCGCCCCGGGGCGATTCATTTATATTTCGCCCGCTTAGGCGGGTTACGGCGTGGGGCAGCGGTGCCCCGGAGTGGCGCCGGGAACCCGAGCGCGGGGAACTGGAATACATGTTGCAAACGACGGAAAAGAAACCGGTTAGGCCTCGTTTTGCCCGAGTTTAGGAGGGTCACCTTGAAGCGCATCACCCCACGTCATCTCGTCATCGCCATCGCGTTTCTCGCGGTTGGGCTGGTTGCGGCCGGCTCCTTCGGACAAAGCAAGGCCCGGGAAAAGCAGAACGACGTCTACCACGACCTGGAGATCTTCACCAAGATCCTCGAAAAGGTCTCGTTGAACTATGTCGACGAGGTCGACACGCACGAGCTTATTCAGAAGGCCATCGAAGGCATGCTCGGCGACCTCGATCCACACAGCCAGTACCTGTCCGATCTGGAGTACGAGGACCTCATGGTCAGTACCCGGGGCGAATTCGGCGGGCTGGGCATCCTGATTTCGTTCCGCGACAATTATCCGACGGTCATGTCGCCCATCGACGGCACGCCGGCCGAGCGCGCGGGAATCCGCGGCGGAGACCAGATCATCGAAATCGAGGGCATCGTCACCGAGGGCTGGGCGGTCGACAAGGCGGTCGGCTACCTGCGCGGAGAGCCGGGCTCCAAGGTCCGCTTCAAGGTGAGCCGCCCCGGACAGACCGAAGCCATCGAGTATGTGCTCACGCGCGAGGTCATCAACGTCACCAGCGTGCCCTACCACGGCATGCTGGAGGAGGGTGTTGGCTACATGCGCGTGTCCAACTTTGCCAAGAAGACCGCGCAGGAGATGGAAGATGCACTCGCCGATCTCGAGGGCCAGGGGATGCGCGCACTGGTACTGGACTTCCGTTCCAATCCGGGCGGGTTGCTGCAGACGGCAACCGAGGTGAGCGAGCTGTTCCTCGACAAGGACAAGCTGCTCGTCTACACCAAGGGCCGGCTTTCCAACTCCAACCGCAAGTACTACTCATCCAACCGGCACGTGCACAGCGGATACCCGGTGGTGGTGATGGTCAATGGCAACAGCGCCAGCGCTTCCGAGATCTTTGCCGGCGCCATGCAGGACTGGGACCAGGCCATCGTGGTGGGGCAGACGTCATTTGGAAAGGGAACCGTGCAGACGGTATTCCAGCTTTCGGACACGGAAGCGGTCAAGCTGACCACCGCCAAGTATTACACCCCGTCGGGCCGCAGCATCCACAAGGACGATCGCGCCCGTCACGGCGAAGACAGCGTGACGGCGATGAACGATGGCGGCATGGACGTGGATGATGTCTCGGATCTGACCCCCGACGAGACCGAGACCACCGAGGTCAAGGGGCTCGCGGCGGCCAAGGAGAAGCCGGTCTACTACACGTCCAGCGGACGCATCGTGTACGGCGGCGGGGGCATCACGCCCGATGTCGAGTATGCGCCGCGCGACTACACGGAGCTCATGCGCCGCCTCGAGCGCGATGGGCTGGGATTCTCGTTTGCGATCGACTATCTGAAGGACCACGAGATCGCGGAGAACTTCCGTACCACGGACGGGATTCTCAACGAGTTCTACAAGTACCTTGCGAGCAAGAATTTTGAGTACAAGAAGGAAGACCTGACCGAGGAGAATGTGGATTACATCCGCACCATGATCGCGCGCGAGGCCGTGAACGCACGTTATGGCCGCTCCGCCATGTACCGCGTGGTGCTGGATCACGACCCCGAGATCCAGGAAACGCTGAAGATGATAGACAAGAACCCGACGCTCAAGGACATGTTCCGCTACGCGGAGCAGGAGAAGAGCGTCAAGAAGGCCGCCGTCGAACGCTAATGGCGGTCAGGTTCCTTTCCCCTGGTGAGTGAGATGCGCAAGATCGCCGTCCTCTGCGATTTCGACGGCACGGTTGCCCAGGACGACGTGGGCAACCTGCTGTTTCGCACCTTTGCCGCGCATGGCGACGCGGCGGAGGTGGTGTCGAAGTGGGAGCGCGGGGAGATTTCCTCTCGCGAGTGTCTCGAACGGGAGGCCTCGCTGGCCAGATGTTGCGCCGAGGAACTGCAAAAGTTCGTTCACGCCCGCCCGCTCGATCCCTACTTCAAAGACTTTCATGACTTTGCCCGCCAGCGCGGCATCGAGGTCGTCGTGCTCAGCGACGGGCTCGATTTCTACATCGAGCAGATTCTGATTCGCAACGGCCTGGGACAGATTGAGTTCTTTGCCAATGCGCTGCGCCTCGAAGGGCAGAAGATGCGGGTGGAGTTCCCCTGGTACAACCTGCTCGAGTGCACCGACTGCGGTTGCTGCAAGACCCACCACCTGCTGCGCTACCGGGAAGAGGGCTACTTCATCGTGTACGTCGGCGACGGTCTCTCCGACCGCTGCCCGTGCCAGAGCGCGGATCTCGTGTTCGCCAAGGGGGATCTCCTCGCGCACTGCCGGAAGCAGAACATCGCGCACGTGGAGTTCAAGAATTTTCGTGACGTCGAACGTGAAGTCCTGAAGCGTCTCGTGCTCAACGGCGACGCTCCCTCCGCACGCGAGCTGTAGCGCCCTTACTCCCGCGGCGGCCGCGCCAGCTCTTCCAGCAACATCGAGTCCGTCATGTCCGGATACTGGGCCCGCCACTTGTCGAAGTCGGCCCAGAACGCCGAATCGTAGTCGTTCGTGTTGAAGCGCATCGAGTACATCGCCGACGACGGATTCAGGATGGGATGGTCCACCGAACTGTCCGGGAGGTTGTAGCGCGGGTCGCCCTTGTAGGTGGTGTAACCGACGTCGGCCATGAAGTGCACGAGGTCGGTGGGGATGATGCGGCCACGATCGACGTATCGAGCCAGCTCCGCGTCGATGCGTTCCACGTCGGCCGGGGCGACCAGGCCGCGGTCCGCGCGCTGGTAGAACATGTTGAAGAGCTGCTCGACCTCCAGCCGGCGTTCGGAGTCGATGCTGTCGGGCAGGATGGCGACAAAGCCGCGCACCAGCCGGCCGCGCCGGTTCGTGTCGGGATTACCCTTCTGGCAGGCGAGGCCCAGCGCGATCGTGGTCATGACGAGAAAGAAGACGACGGCGGAAAGGCGGTGTTTCATGCTGCCTCCAATGAACCCAATTGAGCCCCGCGCGTCAATAATGAACCCCGCCGCCGGCGTGCGATCCCGCGGAACCTGTCGCGGTGGTCCCTCCTGTCATTCCGCCCCGTTGACATGCTAGAATACACGCCTCCGAGGTCTTGCCTGATCGGAGGGCGTCCCGCTTCATCATTCCCCAGGCGCGCCGGCGCTCAATCAGCGAGCAGTATCCTGTCCCCCGAACCACCAAGGAGGGCATGCCATGCCTTCACGGATGCGTTTGCTACCGCGCACGCGATTACTTGTAGTTCTCCCGGTGCTGGCTCTGGCGAGCACGCTCGTAATCCCGACGCGCGCGGAAGCCCCTGCTTTCGCGGGTGGAAGCCACTGGCCGATGGAGGCCAGTTTCTACAATCCCGACGAACCCCTCAATTCTCAGGTCCTGTTTGCGCCGCCGGGCGCGAACATCCCTCTTGGCGCCACGGTCGAACCGACGGTTGCCGTTGATCCCAACAACCCGCTGCGCGTCGCCGCGGCGTCGCTCTTCTCCATCCGCGTCTCCACCGACGGCGGTGTGACGTTCCAGCCAACGGTGGCGGCGCAGGTGCCGGCGACCCACGGCCTGTGCGGTGACCCCTCGGTGGGCTACGACAGCCAGGGGCGCCTGTTCTGGACCTACCTCGGTTGCCGCGGCGGTGGCATCGACATGTTCATCGCGCAGATCAGCCCCACGACGGGCGCGATCCTGCCGGGCTATCCCGTCAACATCACGGCGGCGATCGGCCTGCCGGCGCCTGCCAACGCGCATGACAAGGAATGGCTCGCGGTGGACCACTGGGCGGGAAGCCCATACCGAGACAACCTGTACGTCGCGTGGAGCGATCTCACCGGCGCGTCCGCCATCCGCGTGGTGACCTCTACCGACCAGGGACTCAACTGGAGTGCTCCGGTGACCCTCTCGGGCGGCGGAGAAGGTTTCGTGTGGCCGGTTCACAACACGGTTGCGCCCAATGGCGACGTGTACGTGAGCTACCACGCGCCCGCCTCCAACGGGACGGCCGGCCGCGTGTACCTGCTTCGCTCGACCGACGGCGGCGTGTCGTTCCCGCAGAAGACCAACCCGTACGGGGCCGGTCAGGCGGACGTGACCTTCAACGTGCAGAGTCAGGCCGGCGCCATTCCGGGCACCCAGTTCTGGCTGCAGGGCAACGGTCAGGCCTACGTGCTGGCCGACCCCAACGTGGCCGGGCGTATTTACGTGGTTGCCTCGGACGATCCGGACAACGACCACACCACGGGTGATCCCTCCAATGTGTACATCGCCACATCGAACAACTTCGGCGTCAACTTCGGCGCGCCGGTGAGGATCGACGATGGCCCGGGCAATACCTTCCAGGTCATGCCCAGCGCGGGCATCGACACGGGGAACGGCTGCATGGTCGTGCACTGGTACGACAATCGCAGCGGTGCCACCAACGCCGGGGGAGACTTCCTGCTGGACGTCTACGCGCGCGCCAGTGGTGACGGCGGTGTCACCTGGGGACCGAGCATCAAGCTCAACGACGTTCCCTTCGATCCCGTCGCAGGGGCGCGTTGCCGCTACGGCCCGGTGGGCTGCGGCGACTTCGACACCGTCAATACGTTGCGCATCGGCGAATACAACGGTGTGGCCACGGCCAACGGTGTCGGCTTTGCGGTCTGGGGCGGAAATACCTTCGACGGCGGCGGGAACGCAATTGGCCAGCAGACCATTTTCGACCGGTTTGCGTTCGACAGCATGAAACCGGCCATGACCTGCCCCTCAGACATCTCGCTCGAGTGCACACAGCACGGTGGCGTACCCAAGACGAACCCGGCCATCGTGGCCTTCCTCAACGTCACTGCGACCGACAATTGCGACACCAACGTGCCGGTGACGAACAACGCTCCCGCGTTGTTCCCGCTGGGAACCACCACGGTGACCTTCATGGCCACCGACGATGCCGGCAACACGGAAACCTGCACCGCCGACGTTACCATCGAGGACACCACGGATCCGACCATCACCTACTGTCCGGTGGACATGACGGTGGAGTGCACGAGCCACTGCGGTGTTCCGAAGGCCGAGCTGGCCGCGTGGCTGGCGGGGTTCGCGGCGGAGGACCTCTGCGACGCGGATCCGGACCTGACCAACGACGCCCCGGATTGCTTCCCGCTGGGCCCGACGGTGGTGACGTTCACCGCAACCGACGAGTCCGGCAATTTTGCACAGTGCCAGGCCACGATCACGGTGGAGGACACCACGCCGCCGGAGATCGACGTGGTGCTGGATCGCGACGTGCTGTGGCCGCCCAACCACAAGCTGGTGGAGGTGTGCATCGAGACGATCTCGGTGACCGATATCTGCGACCCCAACCCGACCTGGGTGCTGTGGAACGCGGAGTCGGACGAACCCGACAACGGCAAGGGCGATGGCAACAGCAACGATGACATCCAGGGAGACGTGACCGGAACGCCGGATCCGTGCCTGGATCTGCGTTCGGAGCGTCAGGGTGGCGGCGATGGCCGCAAGTACACCATCTACTACCAGGCGATGGACATGTCGGGCAACGTTGCCTATGACACGGTGTGCGTGCGGGTGCCGCACGACCAGTCGGCGTCGGCGCTGGCGGCACTGGGCTACAGCCCTGACGGCCGCTCGCTGAGCAGCAACAGCGACAAGTTCGCGCTGGTGATCCCCACCACCGACAACGTGGACGCGGCGCTGCTGGATGTGTCGCGGATCTACCTGGGGAACACGGCCGGTGTCATCAAGGCGAACGAAGCGCGGGTGGTGGACGTGACCGACGACGGGCGTCCCGATCTGGCGCTGTTCTATTCCACCGAGGCGCTCACGGCGAGTTCGAGCAGCTACAACATGGACGGTTCCGACTCGGCCATCAAACGCGATCGTGGTGACGGCCCGCAGGGTCTGCACTACACCTCCGTTTCGGGGGTCGACTACCTGGTGAGCGACATCTTCGCGCTGGGCACGCCGGTGGTTGTTCCGGGCGGCGGAGGCATCGTGCCGCTGCCGGGTGCACCGGATGTGCAACCGGAGCCGGTGATTGCAAAGGAGACGGCGTTCTCGTCGGTGCATCCCAACCCGTTCAACCCGCAGACGACGGTGGGTTACACGTTGGCCGGGCCCGCACGGGTGCGGATTGCCATCTACGACGTGCGGGGTTCTCTGGTGCGGCTGCTGGTGGACGCGTCGCAGCCGGCGGGGTCGCACAACGCGGTCTGGAACGGGGTGGATGACTCGGGACGTTCGTTGACGTCGGGCATCTACTTCGTGCGCATGATCGCGGGGTCATACGTCGAAACGCGTAAGATCGTCATGCTGAAGTAGACGACCGTCTGCTCCGGCATCTCGAAGAGAACAAGCGGGCCCCCTGCGGGGGGCCCGCTT
>JAOUHG010000023.1 GCA_029865265.1 Candidatus Krumholzibacteriia bacterium
GCACAAAGTGGAGTCCGCCGACGCCGAGGACCAGCGCCAGGCGTTGCAGCGCTTCACCCTCGATCTCACCGAACGCGCCGAGCAGGGCAAGCTCGATCCCGTGATCGGCCGCGACAACGAAATCCGTCGCGCCATCCAGGTGCTGCAGCGGCGCACCAAGAACAACCCCGTCCTGATCGGCGAGCCCGGCGTGGGCAAGACCGCCATCGTGGAGGGGCTCGCGCAGCGCATCGTCAACAACGAGGTGCCGGAGGGGCTGGCCGGCAAGCGGCTGCTCTCGCTCGACATGGGCGCACTCATCGCCGGCGCCAAGTTCCGCGGCGAGTTCGAGGAGCGCTTGAAGGCGGTGCTTACCGATCTGGCCAAGATGGAGGGGCAGGTGATCCTCTTCATCGACGAAGTGCACACCGTGGTGGGTGCGGGCAAGGCGGAAGGCGCCATGGACGCGGGCAACATGCTCAAGCCCGCGCTGGCGCGCGGCGAGCTGCACTGCATCGGCGCCACCACCCTGGACGAATACCGCAAGAACATCGAGAAGGACGCGGCACTCGAGCGCCGCTTCCAGAAGATCCTGGTGGACGAGCCCTCGGTGGAGGACACCATCTCGATACTGCGTGGATTAAAAGAGCGCTACGAAGTCCACCACAAGGTGGAAATCACCGATCCCGCGCTGGTGGCGGCAGCGACACTGTCGCAACGCTACATCACCGACCGCCAGCTCCCCGACAAGGCCATCGACCTGGTGGACGAAGCCGCGGCGCGCATCCGCACCGAGATGGGTTCGCGCCCCGAGGAGATGGACACGCTGCACCGGCGGCTGGTGCAGCTCAAGATCGAGCACGAAGCGCTCAAGAAGGACAAGGACAAGGCGTCGAAGCAGCGCCGCGACGCGGTGGAAGAGGAGATGAAGGCGCTCGAGAAACAGTACGCCGATCTCGACGAGGTATGGAAGGCGGAGAAGGCGGCGCTGCAGGGGAACGCGCAGCTCAAGGAGCAACTGGAGCGCGCGCGCTTCGAGATGGAGACCGCCTACCGTGCGGGGGACCTGGCAAAGGTCTCGGAACTCCAGTACGGACGCATCCCCGAACTCGAGCAGAAGCTCGCCGAGGCGAGCAAGGCGGAGAAGGCGGAAACGCGCCTGGTGCGCTCCGCAGTGACTGAAGAGGAAATCGCGGAAGTGGTGGCGCGCTGGACCGGCATTCCGGTGTCGCGTATGCTGGAGGGTGAGCGCGAACGGCTCGCGCACCTCGAAGACGAGCTCGGCAAGCGCGTCATCGGCCAGGAAGAAGCCGTCGCCGCGGTCAGTGACGCCATCCGCCGCTCGCGCGCGGGCCTCGCCGACCCGGGGCGCCCCATCGGCTCGTTCCTCTTTCTCGGTCCCACCGGGGTGGGAAAGACCGAGTTGTGCAAGGCGCTGGCCGAGTCGCTCTTCGACACCGAGAACGCGATGATCCGGGTGGACATGTCGGAGTTCATGGAGAAGCACTCGGTGGCGCGGCTGATCGGCGCGCCGCCCGGGTACGTGGGCTACGAAGAGGGCGGTTACCTTACCGAGGCCGTGCGGCGCCGCCCCTACTCCGTGATCCTGCTGGACGAGGTGGAGAAGGCGCACCCGGAGGTGTTCGGCGTGCTGCTGCAGGTGCTGGATGACGGGCGCTTGACCGACGGTCAGGGGCGCACGGTGGACTTTCGCAACGCCATCGTGGTGATGACCTCCAATCTGGGATCACAGCTCATCCAGGAGATGGCGGGTGAGAGCCAGTACGAGGAGATGAAGTCGGCGGTGATGGAGGTGGTGGGGCAGCGTTTCCAGCCCGAGTTCATCAATCGCCTCGATGAGATCATCGTGTTCCACCCGCTGGGCCGCGACCAGATCCAGAAGATCGCGCGCATCCAGATCGACGTGCTGGTGGGGCGGCTGGAGCAATCCGGCATGCACCTCGTGGTAACACCGGCCGCGGTCGAGTTCCTCGCCAACGCGGGCTATGATCCCATCTACGGCGCGCGCCCCCTGCGGCGCGTGGTGCAGAACCGGCTCGGCAACCCGCTCGCGCGACAGATCGTGAGCGGGGACTTTGCCCCCGGGCAGACGATTGTTGCCGATGTTGCAACGGGTAATCTGACCTTCACCGCGCGGGCCACCCCCGCAGCGGATTCCTGAACACCCGAGAGGAACCCGGGCCATGAAGACGCCGTCATCGGGGTCTGCCTTCTCGCGGTCCTCGGCTTGCTCGTGTTCGGAAGCATGGTGCGCACCTCCGATCCGTTCGGTTAGGATGCGGGAGGATTGGGTCTCTCATCGTCACTAGAGGGGTAGTCGAAAGGGACATGCAATGACCGCACAGGAGAAGGCCGCTCCGGACCTGGACCCCAGAACCATGTTCGCCCTGGGAGGCGGGTGGATCGGCCAGAAGGTTGGGCACACCTGGTCGGCGCACCACATGGTGCTGTTGTCCGTGGCGGTGACGTGGCTGCCGCTCCTGGTGCTGTCGATCGTCGATGGTGCCGCGTGGGGTGACAGCGTGCGCATTCCGTTCCTCAAGGATTTCCTGCCCTACGGAAAGTTCCTGATCGCCGTTCCGGTTCTGATTCTCGGCGAGGCCGTGCTGGGAAGGCGCCTCGGACTGGCTGCGCATCAACTGCGTCAATCTGATGTTCTCATGCGGGAGGACACTCCGGTCCTGGACGCGCTGCTGGTGCGGATCGAGGTTCTTTGGAGGGGACTCGGCGCGAACGCCGTGATTCTGTTTCTGACGTTCGCCGCGACGGCCCTGTCCTTCTGGGGCGCGCGCGAGTATCTCACGGGGGGCTGGCCGTACGACGGTGGGCGGATGACGCTGCCAGGCTGGTGGTTCCTGCTGGTCAGCCAGTCGGTGTTGCGATTTCTGGCCTTGCAGTGGATGTGGAGGCTGGTGCTGTGGGCGTGGGTGCTGTGGAAGACGAGCCGGCTGAGGCTGCAGCCGAACCCGGCGCATCCCGACCGTGCGGGGGGACTGGCATTTCTGGGTGGGACCCAGGCGGCGTTCGGTTCGCTCATCTTCGCGTTCGGCATCCAGCTATCCTGCGTGGCAGCGGACGCTCTCACGTATCACGGCGCGCAACTCGCGGAGTTCAAGGGCTATGCGATTGCGTTCGTGCTGTTCACGCTGGCCCTGACGCTGGCGCCGCTCCTCGTGTTCGCCCCGGTACTGGCGCGGGCGCGGGAGGAGTGTGTGATGTTCATGTCCGGGAGTGGATACCGAGCAGCGCAGTTCCTTGACCGCCAGTTGCGCGCCAGCAAGGAGGGTGAACTCCCCACAGATGATGTTTCGGGCCTGGCCGACTTCGGTCCGCTGTACGAGAACGCCCGGCTCATGCGGCTTGTGCCGCTGGAACTGCGTCATGTCGCCTACCTGATCGTGTGCGCGGTTGTGCCCTTCGCGCCGCTGGTATTCCTGGTGATGCCGGCCCGGGATGTTTTCAAGGTGCTCGCGCGGATGGTCATTTGAGGAAGGAGATATCAGGCGCGGGTGGGTTGGGGGTCCACCGAATGTCGGATTTCGGGTATACTGCTCCGAAAATCGCAACCCGCCTGGCCGCGCGGACAACCCATCATCGCCCCAGCATCGAAGAGGTTAACTTCATGCCTTCAGCAAAGATCACCTGGACCCAATGCGACGAGGCCCCGGCCCTCGCCAGCTATGCGCTGCTCCCCATCATCGAGGCATTCGCCCGCGGCACGGGTGTCGAAATCGAGACCGCCGACATTTCTCTCGCCGGACGCATTCTGGCCAACTTCCCGGACAAGCTGCGCGCGGACCAGAAAATTCCGGACGAGTTGGGCCGGCTGGGGGAACTCGCCCGGACCCCGCAGGCCAACATCATCAAGCTGCCCAACATCAGCGCGTCGATTCCGCAGCTGCAGGCGGCCATCGCCGAGTTGCAGGCGCAGGGTTACGACATTCCGACGTACCCGGAAGAACCGAAGAACGACGCCGAACGCGCGCTGCAGGCCCGTTTTGCGGTGGTGCTGGGTTCGGCGGTGAACCCGGTGCTGCGCGAGGGTAACTCGGACCGCCGCCCCGCGACGTCGGTGAAGAAGTTCGCGCAGAAGCACCCCCACAAGATGATGAAGGCGTGGCCGAAGGAGGGCTCGAAGACGCGGGTGGCGCATATGAACGACAAGGACTTCTACGGCAGCGAAATGTCGGTCACCATGACCGCGCCCACCGACGCGCGCATCGAGTTTGTGGATGCGTCGGGCGCGGTGAAGGTGCTCAAGGACAAGCTGCCGCTGCACGCGGGCGAGGTGGTAGACGCGGCGGTGATGAACGTCGCCGCGCTGCGCGCCTTCTACGCCGAACAGATGCAGCAGGCGAAGAAAGACGGCGTGCTGCTTTCGATTCACCTCAAGTGCACCATGATGAAGGTGTCGGACCCCATCATGTTCGGGCACTGCGTCTCGGTCTATTTCAAAGATGCCATGGAGAAACACGCCGCGTCGCTCAAGCAGATCGGCGCCAACGTGAACAACGGGCTCACCGACGTGCTCGACAAACTCGACCGTCTGCCAGCCGAAAAGAAGAGAGAGATCGAGGCGGACATCGCCGCCTGCTACCAGAAGGGCCCGGCGCTGGCCATGGTGGATTCGCGCAAGGGCAAGACCAACCTGCACGTACCCAACGACATCATTGTGGACGCATCCATGCCGGTGGTCATTCGCGACGGCGGCCATATGTGGAACAAGGACGACGAGCTGCAGGACACCATCGCCATGATCCCGGACCGCTGTTATGCCGGCATCTACCAGGCCATCATCGAGGACTGCCAGCAGCGAGGACAGTTCGACCCCGCCACCATGGGCGACGTGTCCAACGTGGGCCTGATGGCGATGAAAGCCGAGGAGTACGGCTCCCACGACAAGACCTTCGTGGCGCCCGCGAAGGGCACGATGCGCGTGGTCGACGCCGGCGGCAGGACGCTGCTCGAGCAGCCGGTCGAGACGGGGGACATCTTCCGCGCCTGCCAGACCCGGGACGAGGCCATCCGCGACTGGGTGAAGCTCGCCGTCACACGCGCGCGCGCGAGCGGCTCGCCCGCCATCTTCTGGCTCGACGAGAGCCGCGGCCACGACGCGGAGATCATCAAGAAGGTGAAGGCCTACCTGCCCGGCCACGACACGACGGGGCTGGACATCCGCATCATGAAACCGGTGGAAGCCATGAAATTCGCGCTGGCGCGCGTTCGCCGCGGCCAGGACAGCGTTGCCGTCACCGGCAATGTGCTGCGCGACTACCTTACCGACCTGTATCCCATTCTCGAACTGGGAACCAGCGCGCGCATGCTCTCCATTGTGCCGCTATTGAACGGGGGTGGGCTGTTTGAGACCGGCGCGGGCGGCTCGGCGCCCAAGCACGTGGAACAGTTCCTCAAGGAAGGCCACCTGCGCTGGGACTCGCTGGGCGAATACTGCGCGTTGGTGCCGTCTCTGGAATTTCTCGCCAAGCAGACCGGCAACGCCAAAGCCACGGTGCTGGCGGCCACGCTTGATGTGGCGGTGGGCCAGTACCTCGAGGACGCGCGCTATCCCTCGCGCAAGGTGAACGAGATCGACAACCGCGGCTCGACGTTCTATCTCGCGCTCGCATGGGCCCGCGCCCTCGCCGCGCAGGACGAGGACGCCGCGCTGTCAAAACGCCTCAAGCCGGTGGCGAAAGCACTCTCCGAGAACGAGAAGAAGATTGCCGCGGAGCTGCTCGCGGCGCAGGGTCAGAAGGTGGACATCGGGGGCTACTACCACCCCGATGGCGCAAAATGCACCGCGGCCATGCGGCCCAGTGCCACACTGAACGGCATCATCGACGCGCTATAGACAGTCGGTTCGTTTGATGGCTTGACCGGCCGCCTCGCGCCGCAGAAGCGCAGGGCGGCCGGTTTCATTTCGGGCGGCTTCGAGGAGACTTACTTCTGACCTGTTGGCTCGTAGCCCGAAACCGGGGTGGGAGGCGGCACCACGGCGGGCTTGCCCACGTTTGCCTCTTCCCACGCGCGCACGTTGACGCGCGCCGCATCGAAGAGCCGCTCGTAATTGGTGAACAGCACCTTCTGCCTCGTCTCGGGTGTCAGTGACTTCCACAGTGCGGCGTAGGCGTTGTAGACCGCCATCGGAGAGTCGATGCTCTGCGGCGCCACCACGTCCGTCCCGAACAGGAAACGGTCGGGGTACTTGTTCATGAGATCCGCCATGCGCTTGAGCCCCTCGGGGGTCTTCGTGATCCACTTGGCGGTTTCATCCCACGAGATGTCGATGTAGAGGTTCGCCAGCTTCGGATTGGCCAGGCCCCGTTCGAAGATGGAGACCTGGTCGGTTACCGGGTGCACCACGCGTCCCAGCCCGGCGTGCGCCCAGATGATCGTCGTCTTCGGGTGACGCTCGATGAGCTCCTTCATCTGCATCACCAGGTAGGGGTCCTGGCCCTGCTTCGGGAAGGGCATGTCGATGTCGCTATGGAGGATCACCACCAGCCCGACCTCACCCGCGAAGTCGAGCAGGCTGTCGAGCGCCGGGTTCTTCAGGCTGGCCGGACCGCCCGCGATCTTCGAGGAGACAAACTCCTTGTGGATGCTGAACTCGCCGATGCCCGAGAAGACCCCGGGGAAGGTGAGCAGCACGCGGCGGATGTGGTCGGCCGCGTACATGTCGGCCGGGTTGAAGCCGGTGATCATGGGGTCGAGCCGCGCCTGCTGATCGGCCGGCAGCGCCTTGTACGACATGGCGATGAAGGCGTCGGTGAAGGAGTAGTAGTACAACGGTGCATCCGACTGCAGGTAGTAGGTGGGCGCAAAGTCACCCGTGTTCTCGTAGTCCCACGTCTGCTGCAGCGGAATTCCGAACACCGTGGAGCGTTTGACCACGCCGTCCATCATCTTCACGTAGTCGGCAAGCGGCGTGCCTTCCTGGATGTAGTTGGTGAGGTGGAAGTGTGAGTCGTTGTACTTGTAGCCGCCGTCCTTCTGGGCCCACGCGGGCAGTGTGGCGAAAACAAGCCCAAGGACAGCTATGAAGGCCGCCAGGAAGCTCTTGCGAGGATGGATAGACATGGTCAATCTCCCTTACAGCAGGATGTCCGTACCCAGCGAAAACGTGGTGCCTGTCTGGCCCGCTGTGTAGTAACCGAAGTTCGACCCGGCCGGGCTCCTGTCGATGTGCAGGATGTGCATGTTGACACGCCAGCTGCGGTTGCCATACGGGTAGAAGCTGGCGCCGCCGCCGGCCTCCCACGGGTTGCGCTCGAATTCGTCAAACAGGTACGAGCCGATGGCGTACAGCATGAGTTTCCTCTCCACCACCATGTACCCCGCCGAGCCATAAAGGCTCTTGTCCACAATCGAGTCGTCGGCAAGGGAGAAGGGTGTGCCGTAATCGGCGCCCTGATGCACGTCGAAGGCCTCGAACTTCGAGAGTCTGCGCATCAGCAACTCGCCCTGGAGGCAGAAGCCCTTGTACTTGAAACCCGCATCGAAGGACAACGCGTCGTAGTCGAGGTAGTTGACGGTCACGCTGTCGGCAAGCGCGCCCTGCTCGAATGCATACACGCCGTCGGAGAGGCGGATCTGCGTCTCGTTGGGGTTCGGCGAACTCAACGGCGTGGCGCGGCTTTCGCGCGCGTGCGCGGCCGACACGCCGAAACGCGTGGCCAGCCGCTGGTGTTCTTCCAGATCGCCGAAGCCGCCGCGCGGGCCAAACTCCTTCGTGGTGGGCATCCACCACAGCGTGGCGCTGTAGCCCATGTCGCGCGTGTCGTTGCTGGCGGTCACGCCAAGCTGGCTGAGGTTGGTGGTGATCGCGCCGGTGTAGAAGAGCCCGTCGGCGGGCTGGCCGGTGACGAAGAACGACGACGCGAAGCCGGCGCGCACGGCCTCGTCTCCCATGATGCGGTCGCTGCCCGGCCAGAAGGGCCACGTGCCCGCCATCGAGCGGCTGGTGAGGTTGGGTCCGATGCCCACGCCCATGGTGAGCGGTCTCGACACCGTGTAGCGAAGCACGCCGAAGGCGAGCGTCTGCTGCGTGGTCGGCAGGGACCAGACCGTGATGGTGTAGTTGAGTTTCGGGTTGTAGAAGAACCCGGACAGCCACACCATGGTGCGGTGCCAGTTGAGGTCGTTGCGCGCCTTGACCGTGCGCGTGCGTCCGAGGTGGTCCGTGAACGTCTGCTCACCCGGCATCTGGTTCAAGTACCGGAAGAGGCCGTACACGCTGATGTTCAGGCTGCCGTGATCCGACTTGAAGATGTCGAAGCCTCTCGCGGGTGTGAACTCGCCCGCGGTGGAGTTGCCGTAGCGTTCCTCGGCCCCCGCGAGGGTTGTGTCGGGCGTGGTCGCGCTCTCCTGGGCGCGCGCGTCGCGTGCACTCGAGAGAAGGAACAGCGTGGCGGCGAAGGCCATGCAGACACATAGGATCGGTGCGGTGATCTTGCGCATCAGAACTGACTCCTGTGGCTCAAAGTAAACGGGGCCCGGCATTGCGGCCGGGCCCCGGTGTTGCGCTGCTACTTCTTCGCGGCAGGTGCCGCCGAAGCGAGCGGATTTCCGCCGAGCGCGTTGGAAATGTCTGCAATTGCTCTCTGGGCACGAATGCTGTTGCCGGCGTCGTCCAGCGGCGGCGAGATAACCGCGATGCCGAATTTGCCGGGCGAAACGGCGATGATGCCGCCGCCCACGCCACTCTTGGCGGGGAGACCCGTTTCATAGAGCCACTTGCCCGAGTCGTCGTACAGGCCGGCGGTGGCCATGACGGCGAGAATCTTGGGCACATACGCCGTGTTGAATACCTGCTTCTTCGTAACCGGGTTCTGTCCACCAAACGCGAGGGTTGACGCCATCATGGCGAGGTCCTTCGCGTTCACGCCGATGGCGCACTGGCGCGTGTAGAGGTCCACCGCCTGCTGCGGGTTGGCCTTGATGTAGCCGTAGGCGTACATCAGCATGCCGATGGCCTGGTTGCGCTGGTTGCTGTCGGACTCGGACTTGTAGATGTCCTGCAGCACCTTGAGCTCGCGGCCCGCGCAGTCGTTGTTCACACCGATGATCTTGGCCCACACTGCCTCCGCGTTGGCGCCCGTGACCATGCTGGTGGCGGTGATGGCGCCCGGATTGACCAGCGCGTTCATCTCCGGCCCGCCGGCGAGCTTGTAGGAAATCTCAACCGACACGATAGAGTTGAAGCGCATGCCGGTGGCGTCCGCGCCAATCGTGTTCAGAATGGCGTCCGGTCCCTGTTCCTGGATGACCTGCGCCATCGTAAACACCTTGGAGATGGACTGGATGGAGACCTCGGTGGTGATGTCACCCGCGGTGTAGACCTTGCCGTCGGCGGTCACCAGCGCGATGCCGAACAGGTTGGGATCCACCTTGGCCAGCGCGGGAATGTAGTTCGCGTTGGCGCCTTCCTTGAGGTCCTTGTACTTGGCATAGGCGTCATTGACCGCCTTGGTGATGGCTTCGGGCTTCTGGGCCATCGTTGCCAGCGGCATCGCCAGAATGGCGACCATGACAACCGCGGCAATTCTGAAAATCTTCTTCATGTCTATCCTCCTGTACCTGCGTTACATCATCTTGGAATAGTTGTACTTGAACGAAACCTGGATCTTCACGTCGTCCGACGTGAAGCCGTCGGCGAAGTTCTCGCGCTTGCCGTACTGCACCTCGATGCCCGTCGTCACCTTGGGAACGGGGTAGTAGAGCAGGTTGCCGACCGCGTAGTGGCCGCGCTTGAAGGCGTCCGGCGCCTGTCCGTTGGAATTGTCGAGATCGAGCATCGAGTAGCCCACCGAGCTGGAGAACTTCTTGTTCCAGCTGTGGTCGAGGAACGCCACGATGCCGAGGACGGGCAGGGCCACGCCCTTGACGGGGGTGGTGGCGTTGCCCGGGTTGCTCTTGATGCCGATGTCGACGGTGGCATCGTTCATATAGTTCTCGATGCCCTCGCCATAGACGACCTGCAGGCGGGCCACGTCACTCTCGCCGATCTTGAGGTTGGAACTGAGGTTGAGACCCCAGCCCACGGCATCCCCGGCGAGATCCAGCGAGTCCGTGCCGGCGTCTTCCCACTTGATGTAACGCAGCATGCCCGCGAGTTCCACGTAGCCCCAGCCGCGGCCGACGCGATACTCGGCCGAAAGATCGGGCAGCGGGAAGCGCGCCTGGATATCGTTGAGCGCGTCAATTTCGGAGTAGATTCCTCCGTCGCCGCTGGCGCCCGGGCGCTCCAGCGCGATCGTCATGCGCGTGTCGCCCTGGATGGGCATATAACGGATCTGGACGTTGCGGAAGAACACCATGCCGTTCGGTCCCCAGTACTCGAGCGTGTTGGGGAACACGTCGATGTCCATGAACGGGCTCCATGTCTGTCCCGCGCCCCACTTGCCCAGCTGGCCGTACGCGTGGCGCAGGCGCAGCGTGGTCTGGCCGGCGTCGGCGCCCGTGCCGAACATCTCCCATTCGAACTGCGTGAAGAGGTCGCCCTTGTCGGTGGGGGTCGTGGTCTTCAGGCCGAAACGGGTCTGGCGCACGCTGTAGTAGATGTTGCCGTCCGCGCCATACTCGTCCTTGTAGGCGGGCAGCTTGGTGGGCCGCATGACGTCAAACCAGTCCGGGGCCGCCTGCTTGGTGTCGTAGCCCGCGTCCAGCATGATGTGGCCGTAGAGCTCGTAGACTGTGTCTCCAGCTGCCGCCGGGCCCGCCACGCAGCACGACAGCAGGAGCACGGGAATCCATCTTTTCATCGCTTTCATCACGACCTCCTGTACAAACTCGAAATGGGAATGACCGGCGGCGGCAGGTGCGCCGCGGCACTTGAGCCGGCGTCCGTATCCGGCCGGCGCGGTGAACACACAAAGGCGTGACGCCATCCTAGGATGGACCGCGGAAAGGGTCTACCTGCCCTTTGGGGAAGTCCCGTTGGTGCGTGCCCCGCTCTCTCGGGCGTCGTCGCGCGGGACCGGGGCATGGTGATTCCCGCGAGATTCGGCTAGAATGCAGCCGGTCGTTGTCTCGGGAGGAACCAGTAGCGATGAAAGCCATGCGGGGAATGACGAGGGCGCGTTGGCTTTGGGCCGCCGTGGCCGGGTTTCTTGCGCTGGCGGCAGCGCTGCCCGCCCTGGCCGAGGAGGCGCCCGTTCCCGGTGGGCCGAAGCGGGTCCTTGTGCTCCACTCGTTCGGTGAGCACTTTCAGCCTTTCGCCGATGTTGCGACCGCCTTTCGCTCCGAGCTTGCCCTCCAATCGCCCGATGAGATCGAGTTGCTGGATATCGCACTCGGAGTCGTGCGTTTCGAAGAAGGCGAAGCGGACAAGCCTCTGGTGGACTACGTGTATTCTCTGCGCACGCAGCGTCCCGTCGACCTGATCGTAACGGTGGGCTCGCCGGCGTTCCGCTTCTGCATGCGCCACCGTGATCGTCTGGTCGCCGATGTTCCGCTTGTCGTGGCAGGAATCGATTGCCGTCACCTGCAGGGCGTTGAACTCGGCCAAAACATCACTGCAGTGTGCGTGAATATCGATCTCCACGGGCTCGTGGATGACATCCTGCAACTCCTGCCCGGGACGGCCAACGTGAGCGTCGTTTTGGGAAGCTCTCCGCTGGAGACGTACTGGGCGGGGGAATCGCGGGGCGCGTGGCAAGGCTACACCGACCGCATCGCGTTCACCTGGTTCAACGGCCTTACCCTGCCGCAGATGCGGGAGCGGGTGGCGTCCCTGCCGCCACACTCGGCCATCGTGTTTGCGCTGCTCGACGTGGACGCCGTGGGTGTCCCCTACGAGCGCAACGCGGCGCTGCATGCCCTGCACGATTCCGCCACTGCACCCATCTTCGGACTGTTCGCGCCGGAACTGGGCAACGGCACGGTGGGCGGCCGTCTGGTCGACGTGCGGGGTGCGGGGGTGGAATCGGCGCGGGTTGCGGTTCGCATCCTGGGGGGGGAGTCGCCGGGCGCCATTCCACCGGTGATCGTTCCCGCGCTGCCGCCGGCGTTCGACGGACGCGAGCTGCGCCGCTGGAAGATCGACGAGGCGCGGCTGCCGCCCGGCAGCAGCATTCGATTCGTCGAGCCGACCTTGTGGCAGGCATACCGCGGCCGCATCATCGCCGTCGGGGCCTTGTTTGCCGCGGCGGGCAGTCTGATCGTCATGCTCCTCATCAGCCGCGCGCGCCTGCGTTCCACCCGCGCGCAACTCGGTGCCAACGAGCAGCGCGTGCGGGAGCTGCGGCGCGAGTTGAGCCTTGCCGACCGTGTCACGCTCCTCGGTCAGTTCACCACCTCGCTCGCGCACGAGCTCGGGCAGCCGCTGGGGGCCATTCTGCGCAACGCCGAGGCGGCGGAACTCTTTCTGGAACGGGAGCCGCCGGATCTGGAGGAAGTGCGGGCAATCCTGGCCGACGTGCGCAAGGACGGGGAGCGCGCGGGGGGCGTGATCGACCGGCTGCGGGCCATGCTCAAGCGGCACGGCGTGGAATCCCAGATGCTGGACTGGAGCGGTGTGGTGGACGACGTGGTCGGAATCGCACGCGGCAACGCGAGCGCCCGCGGAATCGCGCTGGAGATCGACACGCCTTCCGATCTGCCGCCGGTCCGCGGTGACCGCGTTCATTTTCAGCAGGTTCTGCTCAACCTGGTTGCCAACGCCATCGACGCCGTCGAGAGCGCTCCCGGCGGCGACCCGCGCGTGCTGGTGCGGACCCGCGCCAACGGCAATGGTCTTGTGGAGTGCGCGGTGAGCGATACCGGCCCCGGGATCGCGCCCGACAAACTGGAGAGCATCTTCGAGCCGTTTGTCACCACCAGGGAGCAAGGCATGGGAATGGGTCTGCCGATATCGCGCACCATCGTGGAGACGCACGGGGGCAGCCTGTGGGCGGAGAGCAACCCCGGTCGCGGTGCGACGTTCCGGTTCACGATTCCGGTGAGCGAACCCCGGGAGCGTCATGCCTGAAGGAACCGCAATCGTGCACGTGGTCGACGACGACGCGTCGTTCCTGCGGGCCGTCGGCCGGTTGCTGCGCGCCTCCGGGTTCACCGTGAAGCAGTACGGATCGGCCGCCGAGTTCCTTGCGCAGCGGGAGGACGGCGAGCCTGGTTGCGTGCTGGCGGACCTGCGCATGCCCGGTATGAACGGGCTCGACCTGCAGGCGGCACTTGCCAGCGGGCCCGATCCGCTGCCGGTGGTGTTTCTCTCCGCCCACGGCGATGTTCCTTCCACGGTGCGGGCCATGAAGCAGGGCGCCGAGGATTTCCTGGTGAAGCAGGCTCCCCACGGGGAACTGCTTGCGGCGGTGCGGCGGGCGCTGGAGCGCGACGCCCGCGAACGCGCCCAACGGGCGCGGCGGCACGACTTGCAGGAGCGCCTGGCGCTGCTCACCCCGCGCGAGCGCGAGGTCCTCACCCTCGTGGTGCAGGGGAAGCTCAACAAGCAGATCGCGGGGGAACTGGGCATTCACGAGCGCACCGTCAAGCTCCACCGCACCGCGATCACCACCAAGCTCGAGGTCCGCTCGGTTGCCCAGCTGACACGGCTGGTGCAGGATGCCCGCCCCTTCCCCAAAGGGCAGTAGCCGGCGGGTTGTTGCAGCCGCTACCGTGACCCCCGGCGGTAATGATCCAAGTGACAGACATCTATGTAGCGGTCATCGACGATGACGAGAGTTTCCGGCGGTCGCTGGTGCGCCTGCTGCGTGCGGCGCATTACCAGCCCCTTACCTATCCTTCCGCAGAGGAATTCCTGGCCGACACGAAGCACCCCCGCTTCGACTGCATGCTGCTCGACATCGCCCTGGGCGGTATTTCCGGGCTGGAGCTGGGCAGACGGCTCGCCGCGAGCGGATCGACGGTTCCCATCGTGTACATCACGGCCCACGACGATGCGAAGACGCGCGCGGAAGCACAGGCCGTGGGATGCACTGGATTCGTCAGCAAGATCGAGCCCCGGGACGTGCTCCTCGACGCCGTCGCCCGGGCCGTGAAATCGGCCCATTGATTGACGGACCGCCCGTCCCCTAGAACGTCCAGGAAACGCCCAGTGTGAATCCGTAGTCGGTGGTTTCGCCGCCGCCGGGCGGGCGATTGTCGTAGCTTTCGTAGAAGGTAAGCTCGAGGTAGAAATTGTTCACGACCTCTCGGCGCGCGTGCAGATCGCCGTCGAGACGGACGCGCCCCCAGTTGGAGAGACTGGGGTAGAAGGTCAGGTTCGCCGAGTAGTCGGTCTTGGGGAAGTTGTACGTGAAGATGGCGTGCTGAAGCCCCACAACGCCCTCGATGTTGTTGGTCTGCGTCCCGTCGTTGGCCCACTCGCGGTTGACGCTCAGGCCCAAGCCACCCACCAGCAGCGCCCGGTTCGATTGCACGAAATTGGCGCCGAGTCCTCCCCCGATCGAAGTTCGCAGGTCCAGCCCCAGTTCATCGTTGCGCTGCGCAGTGCCCGCCATTTCCGCGAACAGGATTCCCCGCAGCAGGCGCTGATAGTTCAGGCTGGCGTCGTAGCGTATCGTGCGCGCCGTATTCGAGGTGTTGGTTATCGTGGACGAGGCATCCAGCCGTGTCTTGTGCAACTCCGTCCGCCGCTGCACCCATGAGCTCAAAGTCAGCTGCGACTGGTCCTGCGCCTTGGTGTAGTTGAAGGCCAGGCTCACGGAACCGTCCAGCTGCTGCCAGATGGACGCGTCCAGTTGCATCATCGAGACCACGGAGTCCGCTTGCACCGTGCGCGTCCGGCCATCTTCGATGACCTCCATGACACCGTCCCGGCCCAGGAAAATGGCCCCGAAGAACTTGTCCCCGACGCGGTCCTGCACCCGGAAATGGTACACGCTGTTCACCGAGTCGATGTCCGCCCATTCGATATTCACCGTGGAGAGACCGTCGGTCTTGAGCTGGAGAATACCGCGGTCGAGCTGCTTGATCTCCCCGGTGAGGCGGTCGCCGTTCTTGAGGTAGACGAGGTCGGTCTTCTTGCGGGCTTCCGCCAGGGCGGGCGGCAGTGAGACCGCGAGAATCAGAAGTAGAACGGGAATGGGATGCCGTGACATGACCCGCGCAGGGTATCACAGGGGGCGATGCTGGTGGCAAGCGTCTCCTGCCGCTGTTGCCCGTTGCAGGAATAGTGTTGCCCCGGAATCACCGAGTTTGTAGTCTCTTCCCGCCCTCAACCGGGCCAACCAAGGAGGTCTCCCATGGGAATCGTCAAGGAATTCAAGGAATTTGCCGTCAAGGGCAACATGCTCGACATGGCCGTCGGTATCATCATCGGCGGTGCGTTTGGCAAGATCATCTCGTCGCTGGTGAACGACGTGATCATGCCGCCGCTTGGTCTCCTGATCGGCGGCGTCAATTTTACGGCGCTCAAACTCACGCTCAAGCCGGCCGCGGGCGATACCGCGGCGGTCACCCTCAACTATGGAAATTTCTTCCAGACCGCGGTGGATTTTGCCATCGTTGCCTTTGCCATCTTCATGGTCATCAAGGCGATGAACTCGATGAAGCGCAAGGAAGAGGCCGCCCCGGCGGCGCCGCCGGCACCGAGCAAGGAAGTCGTCCTGCTCACCGAGATTCGTGATCTGCTCAAGTCACGCTAGGAGTCGAACGATGCTCAAGATTGTCACACCCGGGTTGCTCGCGGTTCTGATTGCGGGCACTGTCAGTACGGCGTTTGCACAGGAAGCAATTGCCCCCGAGGTTCCCAAGGAGGCCAAGGAAAAGCGCGTGCTCGAAGTGGGGAAGTGGTATCCCACCCTGGAAGGTGGTTTGAACCTCACCCAGGCCTCGTACAGCGAGAACTGGAAGGGCGGCGAAACCGGTTCGGTTTCGTGGAACGCGTTTCTCAACGGGTCCGCGGAGAACCAGGTCAAGCCCACCCTCAACTGGTTGAGCAGCATGAAGCTGCTCTACGGCCAGACCCGGCGCCAGGAGATCGGCGCCAACGGCGACCGCTCGTGGGGCGACGCCGAGAAGTCCGCGGACCTGATCCAGATTGAGTCCATCCTGCGCCTCACCCGCAACTGGGCCGTGGATCCCTACCTGTCGGTGCGTTACGAATCGTTCTTCCAGGACATCACCGATCCCTTTGGACGCAAGTTGTGGATCAACCCCATGACCTTCAAGGAGTCGACCGGTATCGCGCGCAAGTTCAAGGACCGCGAGGACGACCAGTTGCTGATGCGGGCGGGCTTCACCGCCCGCGAGAACTACCGCCAGTTCTACGCGAGCGACACGGGCAATGAGACCTTCAGCGAGACGTCGTGGGACGTGGGCGCCGAGCTCATCGTGGATTACAAGAAGGTCTTCGAACAGCGGCTCACGTACGTCTCGCGCCTGAGCGTGTACCAGCCGTTCAACTGGTCCAAGAACGAGATCTTCGACGCGCTGGGGCCGGATTCGCTCATTGCCGCCGGTTTGAGCCCGGATATCGCGAGCTACGCAACAACCGTCGATGTGGACTGGCAGAACACCTTCACCACCAAGGTAACGAAGTTCATTTCGTTCAACTTCTACCTGGAGATCCTGTACGACAAGTACGACAACACGGTGGTTCCGATCGTGGACGACAATGGCGCGCTGACCAACGCGGGTGCGATTGATTTCAGCGTGCGCAAGAAGGGGCAGTTCAAGCAGACCTTCGGCGTGGGGCTCTCGTACACGTTCAAGTAGGCGATCTGGACAAGCGGCGAGAAAAGGCAAGGGCCACCCGGTTGCGGGTGGCCCTTTGCGCTGTAAACCCCTGGGAGACCTGTCTCCCTAGAGCTTCGTAAACTCGACACGGCGGTTCATGGCGCGTCCTTCGGCCCTGGCGTTGTCCGAGACCGGCCTGGTGTCGCCCATACCGTCGGTCTTGAACCGGTCCGCCGCGATCTTGAACTGGTCCGAAAGCACCTTCGCGACCGCCGCGGCGCGCCGCTTCGACAGGTCGAGGTTCTCGTCTTCCTTGCCCTGGTTGTCGGTGTGGCCGGTGATCTCCACCTTCACCGCCGGGCTCTTCTCCATGTACGCCGCGATCTGGCGCAGCACCGGCGCCGACTCCGCCTGCACCACGTCGGAGCCGCTGTCAAAATAGATGCCGTAGGTAACGAGCTTGCCGTCGGCGAAGGGGTCCGCGACCGGCTTGTTGCCCTCGGCAAAGCGCACGTTGGTGATCATCGGCTGCCGGTCCGACCAGAGCCGGAAGCTGAACCCGTTGGGCGCCCCGGGTTCGGGGTTGATCTCGGGTACGTTGGCGAGGCGCTGGCGGTCGACATACACCTTCAGGGCAGGCCCGCGGGCCATGAACATGACGTGGTGGACGCGGCCCCACACGTCCGGTCCGTCGAGAGGCGTGTTCGAGAATATCTCGCCGGTGGTAAACGCGAGGTTTCTGCCCGACATGGGGAAGACCGCGTTCCACACCATCGTCTCGTCGTGCAGGCCGGTCACCGTGAGCACGTTGCCCGAGGGCTGGTCGCAGAAGAAGTCGAGCTCGAGCGTCCAGTACTCGGGCAGCTCCGGCATGGGCGGGAGTTTCATGCGGATGTCGCTGTCGCTGCTGGTGCAACGCATCCAGCGCTCGCCGTTCCGTTCCGCCACTTCGAAGGTGCCGGTCTTCAGCTTCCAGTTGGCGGGGAACTCGCCCAGCTCGTCCCGGGTGAAGTCGTCAAAGAAGAGCACCTTGTCGCCGGGGACGAAGTCGAACTTGGTGGACACGCCGGAGATGTCTCCGCTGCCCGATGCGGTTTCCGCCGGCGCTGCCTTGCCGTCGGCGGGGGGTGCCGTGGATTCGCCGGTGGTGGTCTTGCTCGGGTCGGCCTTGTTGAGGGCGTCGCCCGCGGCCTTGTTGGCCGTGTCGCCGGCCTTTTTCTTGAGCTTGTCGCCAAGACCGGCGCGGGAAACGGTCGCGGCGGAGACCGCCGTCACCACCAACAGGGCGAGGACGAAGGGGAGAACCTTCCGGAAGCCAGTCATGAGGACCACCTTGCTTTGAAGCGGCGGCCCGAGGGGTCAGGAACGACGGCCGATGGGGTTGGGCAACGGATGGATGCGGCCATGGGTGCCTGGTGCCTCGGGGCCGGTTGGGCGTTCTACTCCGAGACAGAAAGACGCTGCCAGGTTGGACGGACGCGTGGGTGCCGCGTCACGAGGATTCTGCGGGGACTGAAAACTGGCCAGCTAATCTCCTTCCAGCAGACGGAACGTGGTGGCGCGGCTCACCCGCCGCGACGACGCGCCGTCCCTGACCGTCACTTCCAGCTTGAACTCACCGGGCCACAGGTTCTGTGTGCTGGCCGACACATGGACGACGTCATCCGGTCCCGGCGCCACCGCCTCGAAGAGCGAGCGAACCTGCAACGGTTCCTCGTGGCTGATGAACCTCTTCCAGATGCTCCGCGGCCGCGCGCTCATGGGCGTGATGGCGTATTCCACGGTGTAGGAATGTGCCCCGTCGGCATCCGTTCCCAGATGATAGACCTCGAAGTACACCGGCACCGGCGCGCCCAGCCGGTAGCAGGCCGACGGACGCGGCACCACTTCCAGCGGACCGCGGTTGAACGGCGAGGCCTCGCGCGCGGCCCCGATGGCCCGGGCGAGTGCGAGATCACTCATCGCGGGGGTCTCCTCCATGTCCGGGCAGCCGACGGTGCGCCGCAGAGAGGTAAAACGTCCGCTCCCACTCTCGCGCACCGTCACCGCCATCCGGTAGGCGCCGGGCGGGAGTGTCAGGCTGGTCTGATTGACGACGGTGCACACCGAGTCCTCAACCAGTGACCATGTGCCCACCGAGTCGGTGCGTGCGTGCCGCACGATTTCGTGCCCCGCCGCATCCCAGAACACGGTGGTGGTGACGAACCGGCGTGAATATGAATCGCCGCTGGGCGGCGTCACGCTGGATTCGAACTCGGTGTTCACGTCGACGCGATCCACGCCATCGCCACCCCGGAAACTGTGCACCGCGAAGTTCATGGGAACGCGCATGGCTGCGAAGTCGAACGGGTACACCACCGGAGTCTTCTCCACGACATCGTAGTAGCGGTACACGCGCTTCATGAAGTCGTCGTAGCCCTTCTCCACGAACGGTGGTGGCAGGTACGCGAACACCAGCGCTTCCGCGTCCACGGTCATGTAGTCCATGGGCCGGTCCGGATTCCATTCGCTGGCGAGGTTGCGGCGGTCGCTGCGCGCCCGCGCCCCCACCGGTGTCTGCACGCCCTCCAGGTACAGAAAGTAGCGCCCGCTGCCGGTGGGATCGGTGAAGCGCGCAAACATGTCGAACTGCGGGTAGTACCAGTACTCCTGCGCTGCAATATAGATGCCCGCCACCACGTCGGCGGGGACACGGCCGTACGACGCCGGCCCTCCGTAACGGATGAACACCTCGCCGCGGTCGTCCCATCCCGGCCAGGCGCCACGGGCAAAGTGCTCGCGGGCCACGTCCACCCGGTGCTCGTGTTCCACGCGCGCCTCGTTCTGCGGCGACGTGTAGTCGGGATCGCGTGGCGCCCACCAGGCGTCGATCCAGGTTCGGCAGCGGTGGTTCTCCGGGGTGGAGAGGAGGGCGGCCAGGTCGTCCGGCGCGAGGAGGTACTGCAGCGCCGCGATCTCCTGCACGAGGGACGGGGAGAGAGATGCCGAACGTTCGCGGACGTCTTCGCGGGAGAGTTTCTTGAGACGCGTGGGGTGGGCGTCCCTCGCGGCGAATCCCGCCACGACAACCAGGGCGGTCAGCACGGTGACAATGCGGATCCGGACCACACTCGCACCTCCGAGGTCAGGGGCGCTCACCGCCGGACGGAGGGGTCTGCCGCGGGGGTCCGGGGGACGCAGACAATATAGTCATGGTTTCCCGCTTCGTCGAGACCCGCCGTTGCGCGCACCCCGTGGTATTTCCCGCCCGGGTCGGCTACAATGGCCGGGACGGCCGCAATCCGGCCACCTGCTGGCAATAAAGAGGAGACATCCATGTCCAAGTATCGCATCGAGAAAGATTCCCTCGGGGAGATGCGCATCCCCGAGACCGCCTACTACGGCGCCCAGACCGCACGCGCGGTGGAGAATTTTCCCATCAGCGGGATCACCTTCCCGCGCCATTTCATCCGCGCGCTCGGCATCATCAAGCGCGCGTGTGCGCGCGCCAACGTGGAGCTGGGCGACCTGGATCCCAAGATCGGCGACGCCATCGCCGCGGCGGCCACCGAGGTTATCGAAGGCAAGCTCGACGCCGAGTTCCCGCTCGACATCTACCAGACCGGCAGCGGCACCTCGACCAACATGAACGCAAACGAGGTCATCGCCAACCGCGCCGCGGAGATCATGGGCAAGGAGCGTGGTCACAAGTCCATCCATCCCAACGATCACGTCAACATGAGCCAGTCCTCCAACGATGTGATCCCCACCGCGATCCACGTGGCGGCGGCGTACGCCATCACGCGCGAACTGGTTCCCGCGCTGGAACACCTGGGCCTGACCCTGGAGGCCAAGGCGGAGCAGTTCGATGACGTGGTGAAGTCCGGGCGCACGCACATGATGGACGCCACCCCGGTGCGGCTGGGCCAGGAATTCGAGGGCTACGAGCGCCAGGTGTCCAACGCGGTGGAGCGGGCGAGCCGCGCGCGCGACGCGTTGCTCGAGCTCGCGCTGGGCGGCACCGCGGTCGGCACCGGCATCAACCGGCGCAAGAACTTCCCGCAGACCGCCATCAAGTACATCAACGAGGACACGGGGCTGGGGTTCTTCGAGGCCATGGACCACTTCGAGGCACAGGGTGCCAAGGATGCGTGCGTCGAGGCCTCCGGCCACATGAAGACCATGGCGGTGAGCCTCAGCAAGATCGCCAACGACATCCGCCTGCTGTCGTCGGGTCCGCGCACGGGCATCGCGGAAATCACCCTGCCCAGCATCCAGCCGGGAAGCTCCATCATGCCCGGCAAGATCAACCCGGTGATCTGCGAATCCGTCACCATGGTGAGCGCGCAGGTCATCGGGAACGACGCCGCCATCACGCTGGGCGGGATGGGCAGCTACCTCGAACTCAACGTCATGATGCCGCTGATCGCGTACAACCTGCTCGAGTCGGTGCGCCTGTTGAGCAACGTGAGCCGCGTGTTCGCGGACAAGTGCATCTCCGGTATCACCGCCAATGAGTCGCGGGCCCGCGAACTGGTTGAGCTCAATCTGTCGACCTGCACCGCGCTGGCGCCGAAGATCGGCTACGACAAGGCGGCGGCGCTGTCCAAGGAGGCCTTCAAGAGCGGCCGCACGGTGCGCGACGTGGCCCGTGAGCAGAAGGTGCTGCCCGACGAGGTGCTCAACGAGGTGCTCAACTTCCGGCGCATGACGGAGCCGGAATAGCGGATGCCCACGTACTGGGACTACCTCAAGGTGGAGGAACTGCTGGCGCTCCAGCAGCCGACCGGTGACGAGCACGACGAGATGCTCTTCATCGTGATCCACCAGTCCTACGAGCTCTGGTTCAAGCAGATGCTCCACGAGCTGGATTACTTCTGCGCGCTGCTGGAGCGCGGCGATCTCCCGCGCGCCTTTCACACCATGAAGCGCATCTTGACGGTGCTCAAGATGCTGGTGGCCAAGATCGACATCCTGGAGACGATGACGCCGCTCGAGTTCCTCGCTTTCCGCGAGCGTCTCGAGTCCGGCAGCGGGTTCCAGTCCGCGCAGTTCCGCGAGCTGGAGTTCATGCTGGGACACAAGCGCATGGGCATGGTGACGCACTACCCCGAGGGATACCCGGGGCGCGACCGGTTGCTGCGCCGCTACGAAGCGCCCACGCTGTGGGATGCGTTCGTGCGCTTCCTGGACCAGGCGGGCTACGCGGTGCCGGCGGCCACGCTCGACCGCAACGTCACCCAACCGATTGCGGCGTCCGCGGAAATGCAGACGTGCCTGATGGGCGTGTACCGCGGCGACGCCTCGCTGGCCAGCCTGTGCGAGCGCATGGTGGATCTGGACGAAGGCATTCAGGAGTGGCGCTACCGGCACGTGAAAATGGTGGAGCGCACCATCGGCACCAAGCGCGGCACCGGCGGCAGCGAAGGCGCGGACTACCTCAAGACCACGCTGATGCGCCCCTTGTTCCCGGACCTGTGGGAGATAAGAACATCGTTCTGATTCTGGGGCTGCGTACGTGATGCCGGTCCGACGCGATTTCCGCAGCGCGATTCCAAATGTTGCGCGCGAGGACCATGAGCGGAGGAGCGGCATCATGTACGCCAAGCAATGAAACCTGACGATCTCTACAAGTCCCCCAACGCGCTCGCGAAGGAGTACGCGCACTTCCGCGTGGGTGAACGGCTGTTGCTGTCCGGCCACTCGCACCAGGCGTGGCCCGATGTTGCCTTCGAGGGGCAGAAGCGCGCCTTCCTCGACGCCGCCGAGTACGTGGACGACAAGTGGGAGCGCGCGTTCGGCGTGGCGGGGACCGTGCGCCGCGGCTGGGCGCGCCTGCTCGACGACGAACCCGAGCGCGTCGCGCTGGGCAACAACACCCACGAACTCGTGGTGCGCTGGCTATCCGCGCTGCCCCTCGGCAAGCGCCCGCGGCTGGTCACCACCGACGGTGAGTTCCACTCCATCCGCCGCCTCGTGGACCGCCTGGCGGAGGAGGGCATCGAGGTGCGCAAGGTGCCGGCGTCGCCGGTGGCCGATCTGGCGGAGCGCCTGGCGCGCGAGGTGGACGACCGTACCGCCGCGGCGATGGTGTCGTCGGTGCTGTTCCGCACCGCGGAAATCGTCCCCAACCTGCGCGCGGTGGCCGCGGCCTGCGCGAAACACGGCGCCGAGCTTCTCGTCGATGCCTACCACCACTTGAACATCGTGCCGTTTTCCGTCTCGGGTATGGGGCTGGAGCGCGCCTACATAACCGGCGGTGGCTACAAGTACTGCCAGCTGGGGGAGGGGAACAGTTTTCTCCGCTTTCCGGCGCGCTGCGCGCTGCGTCCCGTGGCGACGGGCTGGTTCAGCGAGTTCGCCACCAAGGAGGCGCCCATTCCCAATCGCGTGGCCTACGGCGAGGGGCCCGCACGCTTCGCCGGCGCCACCTACGATCCCACCAGCCACTACCGTGCCGCGGAGGTGTTCGGGTTCTTCGAGAAGCGCGGGCTGACCCCCGCGCTGCTTCGCGAAGTGAGCCAGCACCAGGTGGGGCTGCTCGTGCAACGTTTCGACGCGCTCGGGCTCGATCCCGCCCTCATCTCCCGCGACCCGGCCCGCCAACTCGCTAACATTGCCGGCTTCCTGGTGCTGCGCTCCTCGCGCGCGGGGGACATCTGCCGCGCCCTGCGCGAGCGCGGCGTCTTCACCGACTATCGCGGCGACGTGCTGCGCATGGGCCCGGCGCCCTACCTGTGCGACGATCAGATCGTGCGCGCGGTCGGCATCCTGGGCGACGTGTGCCGGGACGTCCGCTGACGCAAAAAGCGCCCCCCGTTTCCGGGGGGCGCTTCTTTCAACACTCGCTCGACGCAGGCGGCTACATCTTGGCCTTCTGCGGCTCCTTGCTCATCTCCGCGCCCGCCTGCGACATCTTCTCGCCGAAGGCCTTCGACGAAGCGGCGTAGTTGTGCAGCGCCTTGATGCCGTCCGGGGTGTTGGACGAGCCAACGACGATGAAGCCGTTGTCCGTCTGGAACTCCTCCACCGAAACGTCGGAGCGCCCCCGGAACGTCATCTGGCCGGTGCAGAGCGGGCAGAGGCTGGCCTTCTGCTCCTTGGTCATGCCGGGAATGCCCTCGGCGCGCTTCTGGCACTCGGCCTCACACTTGTTGAAGGCCGGAATCATGGCCGCGTCCGCGGTATACAGGGTCTCAATGTAGCCGGTCTTGGTGGCGAACACGCTGTGGTGAAGCGTGGGGCCCAGGGCCGGGTCGCTCATCCACACCGAGCAAACCGGGCAGTTCATCATGGCGCCCATCGCCTGCTGCGGCGTCATGTCTTCCATACTGGAATTGGACGCCGTGCCGGCAAAGGCCGCGGTCGCGACCATGAGGGCCGCGACTGTACACAGAATGCGTTTCATATTACGGATGCCTCCTTGCAACTCTCTTCGAGTTCGGGTTTGGGAACCGGCCACGCGGGCCGGGAAAAATCACACATGTCTGTCGCCTTATGCGGAGGGCGGCCAGAAAGCAGATGGCGGAATTGTGCGCCTCCGCGGCGCGCGGGTCAAGACCCGACCGGGGCGGTGGGCCCCGGGGTACGCGCCGGTAGCGGCCGGGCGAGAATGTCCTTGTCGGCAAACGACCTCTGTGGGAAACTCCGATTCGGACGATCGCCTCCGAAGCCGCATCGTCCCACACCAACAAGCACCCAGAACTGCATTCATGAGCGCTTTCAAGTTCTACGAGTCCACCGTCGGTAGAAAGTTCGTCACCGGTCTTGCCGGTATCCTGCTGGTGGGTTTTCTCTTCGTCCACCTCGGCGGCAACCTGACCATGCTGGTCAGCGGCGGGCTGTTCAACAACTATACCCACCACCTGGAATCGCTGGGCGTTCTCCTTTATATCGTGGAGATCGTGCTGCTCGGCATCTTCGTGGCGCACATCGTGACCGCGTTGAATGTGCAGCTGGAAAAGCGCCGCGCGCGGCCGAAGGGTTACGCGGTCAACGCTTCCAAGGGCGCGCCCAGCCGGCAGACGCTCGCATCGCGCTCCATGATCGTCACCGGTCTGGTGCTGCTGGTGTTCGTGCCGGTGCACGTGTGGATGTTCAAGTTCAACCAGGGGCAGCCGTCGCCCACCATGATGCACAACGGCAAGGAGATTCGCGACCTGTACGGCATCGTCGTCACCGCCTTCAAGCAGCCGCTGATCGCGTGGGGGTATGCTGCGGTGATGTTCCTGCTGGGATTCCATCTGCGGCACGGTTTCTGGAGCGCCTTCCAGTCCATGGGCGCGCTCAACCGGCGCCTGCTGCCGGCGGCCTATGCGCTGGGGCTGCTGGTGGCGTTGCTGCTGGCGAGTGGCTTCATCCTGCTGCCGCTGTGGATTCACTACGTAACGCCGGCCCCGGGATTGTGAGGCGGACACCATGATCGACATGACGCTCGACGCCAGAATCCCGCCCGGTCCCGTGGACCGCAAGTGGGACCTCTACAAGGCCCAGGCCAAACTGGTCAGCCCGGCCAACAAGCGCAAGTACACCATCATCGTGGTGGGCACGGGGCTCGCGGGCGGCGCCGCGGCCGCCTCGCTGGCCGAACTGGGCTACAACGTGCTCTCGTTCTGCATCCAGGACACGCCGCGGCGCGCGCACAGCGTGGCCGCGCAGGGCGGCATCAACGCGGCCAAGAACTACCAGAACGACGGCGACAGCGTGTGGCGCCTGTTCGTGGACACGGTGAAGGGCGGCGACTTCCGCGCGCGCGAGGCCAACGTCTACCGCCTGTCGCAGCTGTCGGTGAACATCATCGACCAGTGCGTCTCGCAGGGCGTTCCGTTTGCGCGCGAATACGGCGGCACCCTGGCCAACCGCTCCTTCGGCGGCGCGCAGGTATCGCGCACCTTCTACGCGCGCGGCCAGACCGGGCAGCAGCTGCTGCTGGGCTGCTACAGCGCGTTGATGCGCCAGGTGGACGCGGGCAAGGTGAAGATGTTCCCGCGCCGCGAAATGCTGGACCTGGTGCTGGTGGAGGGCAAGGCGCGCGGCATCGTGTGCCGCAACCTGGTGACCGGCGCGGTGGAGAGCTACGCCGCGGACGCGGTGCTGCTGGCCACCGGCGGCTATTCCACCGTGTTCTTCCTGTCCACCAACGCGGTCAACTGCAACGCCACCGCGGTGTGGCGCTGCCACAAGCGCGGCGCGCTCTTCGCCAACCCGTGCTTCACGCAGATTCATCCCACCTGCGTACCGCTTCTGGGCGAGTCCCAGTCCAAGCTCACTTTAATGAGCGAGAGCCTGCGCAACGACGGCCGCGTGTGGGTACCGAAGGGCAAGGACGACAAACGCCCGCCCCACCAGATTCCCGAGGGGGACCGCGACTACTTCCTGGAGCGCATCTACCCGGCCTTCGGCAACCTGGTGCCGCGCGACATCGCCTCGCGCGCCGCCAAGCGCATGTGCGACTCCGGCCACGGCGTGGGCAACACCGGCTACGCGGTGTACCTGGACTTCGCCGACGCCATCAAGCGTATGGGCAGGGAGACGGTTCGTGAACGCTACGGCAACCTGTTCCAGATGTACGACGAAATTACCGGCGAGGATCCGTACCAGACACCCATGCGCATCTACCCCGCGCCGCACTACACCATGGGCGGCCTGTGGGTGGACTACGGCCTGATGAGCAACGTGCCCGGGCTGCACGTGCTGGGCGAGGCGAACTTCTCGGACCACGGCGCCAACCGCCTGGGCGCCAGCGCGCTCATGCAGGGCCTGGCCGACGGGTACTTCGTCATTCCGTACACGCTGGGCAACTACCTGGCCACCTCCGAGGTGCAGAGGGACAAGGTAACCACGGATCATCCCGCTTTCAAGGAGGCCGAGGCGAGTGTGGACGCGTCGGTCAAGAAGCTGCTCGCCGTCAAGGGCAAGACCACGGTGCGCGACTTCCACTGGCGCCTGGGGCGTATCATGTGGGACGACGTGGGCATGAGCCGCACCGAGGAGAGCCTGAAGCGCGCCATCCAGGAGATTCGCGCGCTGCGTACGGAGTTCTGGCAGGACGTGAACGTGGTGGGTGGCAACGATTTCAACAAGGAGCTCGAGTTCGCCGGCCGCGTGGCCGACTTCCTGGAGCTGGGCGAACTGATGGCGATCGACGCGCTGCAGCGCAACGAATCCTGCGGCGGCCACTTCCGCGACGAGTACCAGTATCCCGACGGGGAGGCCATGCGCGACGACGATAACTTCGCGCACGTTTCGGCGTGGAAGTTCAACGGCGACGGCGTTCCCGAGACCCAGGTGAAGGAACACCTCACCTTCGAAGACGTGAAACCGGCCATGCGGAGCTACAAGTAGGGCGGCGCGAATGAACTTCAAGCTCAAGATCTGGCGGCAGACGAGCGCGAAAGCGCCGGGCGGCTTCAAGCAGTACAGTGTCGAGGACATCATCCCCGAGATGTCGTTCCTCGAGATGCTGGACCACCTGAACGAACAGCTGGTGAAGTTGCGCGAGGAGCCGGTGGCCTTCGACAGCGATTGCCGCGAGGGCATCTGCGGCACCTGCGGCCTGGTGATCAACGGGCTTGCCCACGGCTCACGCCCGGGGTGCACCACCTGCGAGCTGCGCATGCGCCACTTCAAGGACGGGGCCACCATCACCGTGGAGCCGTTCCGCGCGCGCGCGTTTCCGGTCATCAAGGATCTGGTGGTGGACCGCGGCGCTTTCGACCGCATCATGCAGCGCGGCGGCTACATCACCACCAACGCCGGGTCGGCGCCGGATGCCAACGCCATCCTCATCCCCAAGGATGCCCAGGAGGCGTCCATGGACTCGGCCGCGTGCATCGGCTGCGGCGCGTGCGTGGCGGCCTGTCCCAACGCGTCCGCGTCGCTGTTCGTGAGCGCCAAGATCACGCACCTCGCCCTGCTGCCCCAGGGGCAGCTGGAGCGCGAGCAGCGCGCGCTGAGCATGATCCGCCAGATGGACGCGGAGGGCTTTGGCAACTGCTCCAACCACGGCGAGTGCGAGGCGGTGTGCCCCAAGAGCATTTCGATTTTGAACATCGCGCGCATGCGGCGCGAGTTCTTTGGCGCGGCGTGCAGCGGGCCGTCCTCGCCCGGCGACGGAGAGTAGCCGCCGGGGCATAAGCGGACGGGCGTGTGGCCGCGGTGATATCTGTGGCTGAGAACGATGCCAGACCCGTCTTCATCGCCCGCGGACTCACCAAGATCTACCGGGTCGGCGAGGTGGACGTGCATGCCCTGCGCGACGTCGACCTCGACATCCTCCCCGGCGAATTCCTCGTCATTCTCGGTCCCTCCGGAAGCGGCAAGTCCACGCTGCTGAACATCCTGGGTGGGCTCGACGTTCCCACCAGCGGGACCGTCCACTTCCTCGACCACGACCTCACCGACGACGACGAAGAGGAGCTGACCCGCTACCGGCGCGAGCATGTGGGCTTCGTCTTCCAGTTCTACAACCTCATCCCCAGCCTGACCGCCATGGAGAACGTGGCGCTGGTGACCGAGCTGGCCGAGCGTCCCATGGATCCGTTGCACGCCCTGGAACTGGTTGATCTCTCAAGCCGCCGCGATCACTTTCCCTCGCAGATGTCGGGGGGCGAGCAGCAGCGGGTGGCCATCGCGCGCGCCATCGCCAAGCAGCCCGACGTGCTCCTGTGCGACGAGCCCACCGGCGCGCTGGACGTGGAGACCGGCCTGGTGGTGCTGGAGGCGCTGGCGCGGGTCAACCGCGAGCTCGACACCACGGTGGCGGTGATCACCCACAACGCCTCCATCGCCGGTCTCGCGCACCGTGTGGTGCGGATGCGCAGCGGGACCATCGCCGCCATCGAACGCAACGAACACCGCGCGGAGCCGGCGGACATCCGCTGGTAGAACCATGAGCATGCTGCACCGGAAACTTCGCCGCGACCTCTGGTACTACCGGGGCCAGATCCTCGCGGTGGTGCTGGTGATGGTGGCGGGAATCGCGCTCTTCGTGTCGCTGCGCAGCATGAACGGCTACCTGCGCACGTCCCTGGAGGACTACTACCGCAGCGAACGGTTTGGCGACGTGTTCGCGTCGCTGCGGCGCGCCCCCCTCTCGGTGGCCGGCGACATCGCCGCCATTCCCGGCGTGGCCGCCGTGGAGGCGCGCGTGGTGGCGGACGTGATCCTGGATGTTGCCGGCGCGGAAGAGGTGGTGACGGGGCGGCTGGTCTCGCTCCCGGATACGGGGCCGCCGGCCCTGAACCGGGTGGTGCTGGATCGCGGCCGTCTGCCCGTGCACCGCGGCGAGGTGGTGGTGAGCGCGGCGTTCGCGCGCGCCCATCACCTGGTGCTGGATAAACGCGTGGGCGCGGTGCTCAACGGGCGGCTGCAGCAGCTGACCATCGTCGGCATCGGCTACTCGCCGGAGTTCGTGTATGAGATCCGCGGCGGCATGGAGTTCTTCCCGGACAACCGGCGCTTTGGCATCCTGTGGATCGGGCGCCGCGAACTCGCCGGCGCCTTCGATCTGGACGGCGCGTTCAACGACGTGGTCGTGCGCCTGGAACGCGGGGCCGGCGAGCGTGCCGTCATCGACGCCATCGACGACCGCCTCGAACGATACGGCGGGCTCGGCGCGTACGGGCGCGAGGATCATCTGTCGCACCGCTTCGTGTCCGATGAGATCCAGGAGACGCGTGTCACCAGCATCTTCATCCCCTCCATATTCCTGGGGATCACCGCGTTTCTCCTCCACATCGTGCTGTCGCGGCTGGTGGGCGTGGAGCGCGAGCAGATTGCGGTGCTGCGCGCCTTCGGTTTTCCGGCGCGGCGCATCGTTGTGCACTACCTGGCGTTCGCGGCGGTGCCGATGACGCTGGGCGCGGTTGCGGGCGGGGGGCTGGGGTTATGGCTGGCATCGGCCCTGGCCGAGATGTACACGCGCTTCTTCCAGTTTCCACACGCGGTGTACCGGCCGGACCCGGTGGTATTCGCCATGGCGTTCGGCGTGAGCGCGGCGGCGGTGCTGGCGGGCAGCGTCAGCGCGGTGCGCGCGGTGTTGCGGCTGCCGCCGGCCGAGGCCATGCGGCCCCAGGCGCCGCCCGTGTACCGCCGGGGCGTCGTCGACTGGCTCGGTATCGGGCGGCACGTGGGGCCGGAGGCGCGCATGGTGGTGCGGGGCCTGGAGCGCCGGCCGGTGAAGACGCTGCTCTCGGCGCTGGGCATCGCCTTTGCACTCGCCATGGTGACGACGGGACGCTACAGCTACGATTCCATCGACCGCCTCAAGGACATCCAGTTTCACCGCGCGGACCGCTCGGACGTGTCGGTGCTGTTCAACGAGCCGCGCACGCCTGCGGTGCGCTTCGAGCTGGACCGGCTGCCGGGGGTGACGCGCAGCGAGCTGTATCGCGTGGCGCCGGTGCGGCTGCGCAACGGTTCCCGTGTGCACACCACCGCCATCTTCGGGCTCGAGGCGGGTTCGCGGCTCAGGCGCCCGGTCGACGCCGCCGGACTCTCCTTCGACGTGCCCGCGGACGGCCTCATGCTCACCGCCGCGCTGGCCGACATGCTCGGTGCGCGCACCGGCGACGAGGTCGAGGTGCACTTCATGGAAGGGGAGCGCCGCACCACGGTGGCGCCGCTGGTGGCCACGGTGGATGAAATGGTGGGATCGGTTGCGTACATGCAGCTCGACGCCCTGCACCGGCTGGCGCGCGGACCGGTGCAGGTGAACGGCGCGTTCATGCGCGTGGACGCCGACCGCCGCGCGGACACCCGCCGCATCCTGGCCGGGCGGCCCGGGGTGGGCGGCGTCACCGAACGCCGCGCCATGCTGGCGAGTTTCGAGAAGACGGTGGAGGAGAGTTTCGTGATCTCCCTGGTGACGCTGCTGGTCTTCTCCGTGCTGATCGCGGTGGGGATCGTATACAACAGCGGCCGCATCGCTCTCTCCGAGCGCGCGCGCGAGCTGGCCAGCCTGCGCGTGCTGGGTTTCACGCGCCGCGAAGTGGTGCGCATGTTCCTCGGTGAGCAGGCATTCCTGGTGGGGGTGTCGCTTCCCTTCGGGATGGTCATCGCGTACGGGTTCTGCTGGCTCATCTCGGCGCGCGCGCAGTCGGAGCTGTTCCGCCTTCCGCTGGTGGTGGAAACGAAGAGTTACCTGGCGGGCATCGTGGTGGTGCTGGTGGCCGCCGCGCTGACCGCGCTGGCGCTGCGCCGCCGCGTGGAACGGCTGAACCTGGTGGAAGTACTCAAGGCAAGGGAGTGAGAAGAATGCGTCGACCCCTCCGGCTCGTGTTGCGTATTGGCGTCCCGCTTCTGGTGGCGATCGTGGTGTGGTTGGCGTTGCGCCCGTCGCCGGTCCCGGTGGAGACCGCGGTGGTGGATCGCGGCCGCGTGCAGGTGACGGTGGAGGAGGAGGGGGAGACGCTGGTGCACGACCGCTACCGCATCACCGCGCCGGTCACCGGGCAGTTGCGGCGGCTGACGCTGCGCCAGGGGGACGCCGTGAGCGCCGGCGACGTGCTCGCGCAGGTCGAACCGGCCCCGCTGGGGACGCGGGCACTGGAGGAGGCGCGCGCCCGCCTGGCGGCCGCGATCGAGGCGCAGCGCGCGGCGAAGGCAACGCTGGAACGCGCGCGCGCGGCGTCGCAGCAGGCCGAGCGGGAGCGCGAACGCGCCGCGCAACTGGTCAAGGACGGCCTGATTGCGGTGGAGGCCAGGGAACGCGCGGACCTTGCGGCGCAGACGGCGGCGCGAGAACTCGACGCGGCCAGCCACAACGAGAAGGTTGCGGCGTACGAAGTGGCGCAGGCGCGCGCGGTGGTGGAGCCGCGTCCGGGCGCCTCCGCCATCACCCTGTCCTCGCCGGTGGCGGGTTGCGTGCTGCGCATCGACGATCCCAGCGAACGCGTGGTTGCCTTTGGCGCACCCATCATGGAAATCGGCGACACCTCGCACCTGGAGGTGGTCGCGGACCTGCTCTCCAACGACGCGGTCCGGGTGTCGGTGGGGGATACGGTGGAGGTGCACGACTGGGGCGGCGACTCCACGCTGGTGGCCGTGGTCGACGTGGTCGAGCCGTCGGGGTTCACCAAGATCTCTGCGCTGGGCGTGGAGGAGCAGCGCGTCAACATCCGGGCCATGCTGGCCAACCCGCCGCGCCAGCTGGGCGACCGCTACCGTGTCATGGTGCGGGTGGTGTTGTGGCGCGGGAACGACGTGCTGCGCATTCCGCGCGGCGCGGCCATCCGCACCGGCGCCGGGTGGCACGCCTTCGTGGTCGAGGGCGGTCGCGTGCGGGAGCGCGTCATTCGTGCGGGCCGGCAGGGCAGCGGGTTCGTGGAAGTGCTGGACGGACTCGCAGCGGGGGACATGGTGGTCATGTATCCCGACGAGCGCGTTCGCGACGGCGCGCGGGTCCGCTCCGCGCGGCCCTGACCGGGTGTCTCCGGCTCCGGTGTTGTGGAGGACGGCGCCGGTCTGCTAGTGTTGCCGCACTGCGCCCCCTCCCATGCTGAACACTCTTTCCAATCGAACGCTGCGGCTGCTGCTCGCCGCCCTCGCCCTCGCGGTGCGCATCCCCTTCGCGGGCTACTTCGACTTCGTCAGCTTCGACGGCACCTTCTATCTCAACCAGGCAAAGGCGCTCCTGCAGGGCTCGCTCTCCGGCGGCGCGTTTCCCATTGGCTACCCGCTCATGGTGGCACCGGTGCTGGCCATCGTGCGCGACCCGGTGCGCGCGGGCATGATCGTGTCGCTGCTCGCGGCGGTGGGGACGGTGCTGGTGTTCTTCGAACTGGCGCGCCGCCTCGCCAACCGCACCGACGCCCTCATCGGCGCCGTGGTGCTGGCCGCCACCCCGCTGTTCATCCAGACCTCGCTGCTCACGCTGTCCGAGTCCGCCTACGTGTTCTGGGTGATGCTCACCCTCGCGCTCTTCGGCGTGGGCCGCTTTGGCCTGGCGGGGCTGGCCATCGGTATGGCGGCGGCCACGCGCCCCGAGGCCATCGCGGTGGCGGGAACGCTGGGCGCCATTCTGCTGGTGCGCTGGCTGCGTGCGCGCCGGCCGGCGCCGCGCGTGCTGCTGCTGTTCGTGGGGTGCTTTCTGGCGGTGTACGCGGTGAACATCGCGGCCATGTCGGTGCCGCGCGGCGGGCTCACCGTTCTGTCGCGTTCGGGCGCGTTCGAGTCCAAGGCCACACCGTGGATGTTGCGCGAGTCGTCGGTGGACTACGAGGGCAAGGCGATCCTGGAAGAAGCCGCGCGCCGGAGCGTCACCCAACTCGACCGCACCTCGGAGTACGCGCAGCGCCTGCCGCGCGACCTGCTGCACCTGTTCATGCAGACGCTGCCGCTGCTGCCGCTGCTGGCGCTTTTCTCCCGGCGCGCGACGTTCGTGCTGGCCGCGTTTGTGCCCATCTTCTTCATACCGCTCTTCACCGAGGACCGCGGCATCCTGCGCTGGATGGTGCCCTACCTGCCGCCCATGATCCTCTACGGCATGATGGGGGTTGCGGCCATCGCGCGGCCGCGCCTGCGCACGCTGGCGCGCGCGGCGGTGGTATTGACGGCTCTGTTCGCGTTCTTCGTGAACCGCGGCGTGCTGCGCACGGGTCTGGAAGACGAGATGCGCCCGGTGAAGGCGGTGGCGCGGAACTTTGCGTCGCGCGTGTCGCCGGGCGATTTCATTGCCGACCGCAAGCCCTACTTTGCCTTCTACGCCGGCGGGCGCTACCGCGAAATCCCCATCGCCCCGTGCGGCGAGGCGGTGGCCAGCCTGGCCGCGGACAACGTGCGCTACCTGTCCCTGTTCCAGCCCGTCATTCACAACCTGCGCCCGGCCATGCGCCCGCTGGTGTACGACATGGCCGCCATCCGGGGTGAGCTGCGCTATAAACAGGTGCTCTTCGACCGCTCGGGGCAGATCGTGTATCAGCGTGTGCTGGACGAGGAGCCCATCACCGACCGGCCGCTCACCAGCCCCGACACCACCGCACTCGCGCCGGCGTGGTCGCCGGACGGAAAGACCATCGCCTTCCGGCGCTTCACCAAAGACGGCGACGGCGAGATCTGCGTGATCGCCGCCGCGGGGGGTACGCCGCGTGTGATCATGAAAACCGGACGCATCGCGGACTTCCTCTCCTGGTCGCCGGATGGAAAGCGCATCACATTCTCGCAGGTGACCGATGACAACCAGGATATCGCCGCGGTGGATTTGGCCACGGGTCGGGTGGAACGCCTCACCCGCGACCCATCGCGCGACTACGCGCCCTCGTGGTGTCGCGACACGGGCGAGATTGTGTTTGGTTCGGACCGCAACGGCACGCCCGGGGTATGGTTGCTGGCGCGCCCGGGTGTGACACCCACGCTGCTCTCCGGTGACATGCCCGCGGGGCCGCCCAGCATCTCGCCGCGCGGCGACGTGGTCACCTGGCTCGACGGCGTGGGACGCCTGGTGCTGCTGGACCGCGCCAGCGGCCAGCGCGTGGTGGTGGCCGAACCGCGCGGCATCCTGGCGCCGGCGGCGTGGCACCCGGATGGCAACGTGTTGGCGGTGGCGGCCTACGACTGGGGGGTGGCGGAGATTTATCTCATTCGTGTTACCGACGGCCGCGCGCTGCGCGTCACCAACCGCATCCGCGGCAAGAGCATGCCCGCCTGGAGCGCGGACGGCACCGAGATCGCGGTGGCGTCGGGAGAGAAGAGCGACGTGTCGCTCATCGTGCTGGGAACGCTGACGCCGTACCTGGCACGGCTCCACGACGACGACGACGTGGGCGCATTCCAGCGCCCCGACGACACCCGCGGCGAACCGCCGGCACCGCGCTAGCGCGGCTTCACTCGCCGGCGTTCTTCATGTACACGGTGCGGATGGGGAAGGGAATTTCGATTCCCTCCTGGTTGAAGCGCTTGTGGATGGCCTTCACCAGCTCGTGCGTGGCAAGGTACTGCGCGGGGAAGTTGGTGCACTGGATGACGAGGTTGAAATTGATGCTCGAGTCGCCGAATGCGTTGAAGCGCACGGCCGGCTCAAATTCCTTTACCGTCCCCTCCACACGCTCAATCACTTCCTTCGCCACCTCGATGGACACCCGCTGCACCTTCTCCAGGTCGCTCGCGTAGGAGACCCCGATACCCAGCACCACCCCGAATGGCTCGCTGGGGAGGGCGTAGTTGATAATGATGGCGTCGGTCATCTTGGTGTTGGGAACCACCACCAGGTTGTTGCGCACCATGCGCAGGGTGGTGGAGCGCCAGCCGATGTCGTGGACGAAGCCCTCCTGGCCGCTGTCGAGCTGAATGAAATCCCCGGTGTTGATCTCCTTCAGCGCCAGCAGCTGCAGGCCGGCGAAAAAGTTTGCCAGCGTGGGCTGCAACGCCAGCGCCACCGCCAGACCACCCACACCCATGGCGGTAATGAGGGGTGCAATCTGGATGCCCATGGTCTGGAAGATGACCAGAAGACCGATGCCGAAGATGATGACGTTGACCACGATATTCGCCAGGCTGGCCGACGATGGCACCACCTTGTAGGCGTAGTGAACCGCGAGTCCGCTGGCCAGGCGCGCCACCACGAACACGGACAGCAGCATGACCGCGATGCGCATGCCGGTGGTGAGCTGGTTGTCGATGTTGTCCGGGAGTGGCACGGATGGCAGCGCCATGTAGATGCCGACAAGCAGGAACGCCCACACCGCCACGCCCTTGACCGAGTTGACGATGACGTCGTCCAGTTTGCCCTCGGTGGTGGTGGCGAGCTTGCGCAGGCTTCCCAGCAGCACGCGATCCGCGATGAAGCCGACGATGAGCGAGAGCGCCACGATGCCGCCCGCGGTCAAGAGCTCGCGCGTGGTGGCGGACATGCCGCTAAAGATGGAGGCAAACACGAAGACCATGCGCAGAATCTATCGCGAACGCGCCGCGCGATCAAGTGCCACCGCGGGACTCTTGACGGAAAGCGAGAAGAACCCCTCGGAGATGGTGCGCGTGCCCGCGGGATCGCTGTTGGACACGTCGCCCATGTTGAAGGAGATCCCCTTCATGGTGCCGGTGAGCACGTTCTCGTCGCTGAACGTCAGCCGGAACGTCCCCGCCGTCACCGCCAGCGACTCGATGGGGTCGCCGCCGTCGGGCGCCTCTTCGTAGTAGAGCCACACGTTGTCGGGGTCGGCGGTGGCCTCGCCCACGGTCGACACCGGGGTCAGCGACACCGGGAAGTCCGCGCGCAGCGCAAACACCATGCGGATCTGGAACACACCGGCGGCGGTGCTCATCTGCCCGGACACGTCGTAGCGGTTGGAGGTGGTGAGCACCACCGAGACGTCGCCGTCATCCAGGCAGAACGCGACGGGGCTCGAACGCCCCACGATCTTCGCGCCCAGCCCGGTGTCGACAGTGCACAAGCGATCGTTTGGCTGGACGGGGTCGTTGCCCTCGCACGCCAGGCAGAGTGCAAGGCACAGCAGCAGGCCGAGTTGGCGTCGGCCCCGGGATGCCGGGTTGGTGCGGGTGCGGGTGTGCGGTATCATTGCACTATAATAGAGGGCGGACCGGCGGCGCGCAATGTTCCCCGGCCGGCCGCACTGTTACCGGGAGTATCCCATGGTGTTCCGTTGTTGCGTAAACATCCGGCGGCCGGCTGGCCCGGCCGTGCTGGCGGTGGCATGTGCCCTGATGGTGGCGGCCGCGGCCCCGCCCACGGACGAGGAGATGACCATGAAGCGCAAGCAGATGGTTGAGAAGCAGATGGAGCGGCGCGGCATCACCGATGCGCGCGTGCTGGAAGCGCTGCGCGCGGTGGAGCGTCACCGCTTTGTCCCCGAGACCGCGCAGGAGGACGCGTACGAGGACTACCCGCTGGCCATCGGCTTCGGGCAGACCATCTCGCAGCCGTACATCGTGGCGCTCATGACCGAGTCCATCGAACCGAAACCGGGTGACCGCGTGCTCGAAATCGGCACCGGCTCGGGATACCAGGCGGCGGTACTCTCGCTGCTGGTGAAGGACGTGTACTCCATCGAGATCGTGGAGGAGCTGGGCCTCGCCGCCGCCGAGCGGCTGGCGCAACTGGGCTACGACAACGTGCACGTGCGCGTCGGCGACGGCTACCAGGGCTGGCCGGAGCACGCGCCCTTCGACGCCATCGTCGTCACCGCCGCACCGCCGGAGATTCCGCAGGCGCTGGTGGACCAGCTGGCCGAAGGCGGGCGCATGGTGATCCCGGTGGGGACGAGCTACCAGGAACTGCTGATGGTGGAAAAAAAGAACGGCAAGGTATCCCGGCGCGTGATCACGGTGGTACGCTTCGTGCCGATGGTCCCCGAGAAGAAGTAGGGGAGACGGCACCGATGATACTGAACGTGGACAACCTTGCAGTCGAGGTGCGCGCCGGAACGCCCGCCGATGTTCCGTTGCTGTTGACGTTCATCCGCGCGATGGCTGAGTTCGAAAAGCTGACCGCCTCCGCCACCGAGGCCTCGCTCCGCGACGCACTCTTCGGCGAGGATGCGGTGGCCCACGCGCACCTCGCATTCGTGGATGGCAAACCCATCGCCTACGCCATCTACTTCTTCTCCTTCACCAGCATGATGGGCAGACGCGCGCTGTGGCTCGACGATCTGTTCGTCGACCCCGCGTTTCGCGGCAAGGGCATCGGCAAGGCACTCATGGCCTACCTGGCCGGCATCGCGGTCAAACACAAGTGCGCGCGTTTCGAGTGGATCGTGCTCGACTGGAACACATCGGCAATCGAATTCTACCAACGCCTCGGCGCCGACGTCCTCCCCGACTGGCGCATCTGCCGCGTCGACGAGGCGCAACTGCCGCGCATCGCCAGCGGGCTGGTCGTTTCGACGGACGCCGACTAACGGCTCATCACGCCGCGGGGGAGTCGCCGCGGCGCACGGTGACGACGGTGTGGATGCCGCCGCGAACCAGGAAGTCTCCCACCACTTCGATGAAGCGCGGCTTCACGGCGGCGGCGATGTCGTCCAGGATGCGGTTGGTGACGGCCTCGTGGAAGGCGCCCTCGTTGCGGTATGACCACAGGTAGAGTTTGAGCGACTTGAGCTCCACGCAGTGGCGGTCGGGCACGTAGCGGATGCGGATGGTGGCAAAGTCGGGCTGCCCGGTGCGCGGGCACAGGCAGGTGAACTCCGGGCACTCGAACGAGATCAGGTAGTCCCGGTCGGGCTGCGGATTGTCGAAGACTTCCAGTTCGCGGGATGGCTGCGTGCTCATGCACGCATTGTAACCCGCCCGCGCGCCTCCTACCACTTCTGAATCGTGACCTCGCCGATGGGCACGCCGCTGAGGCTGTCGTCGTCGTAGAGATAGTCGCGCAGGTAATAGTTGGGCTGGTTTGCGACCAGGCGCATGGTCGCCTCCACCCGGTAGCGTCCCGGCGCGATGTCGGTGGGAATCTGCACGCGCACGTCGTCCTCCACGATCTCACCCTCGTCCCACACGTCGGGCGCGAACAGTCCGCCCTGGATCATGTGATCCGCGCGGAAGCGGTAGCGCTCGCCGCGCACCTTCTCCAGGAGCTTGCGCGTCACCTTGGGGAAGGGCCGGCCGCCGAAGGGGAGTGTCAGGTCCTTCTTGTCGAAGCGAATCGTCACCACGTACGTCCCCGGCGGGCTCAGGCCGGCGCGCTGCCAGAACAGGTCCAGCACCAGTTCGCCGCCCGCGGACAGGATGCCCTCGCCGCGCAGGAGGGCGCCCGCCAGCACCGCCTCGCCCGCCCGTACCCCCAGGGAGTCGGCCGTGGCGGGGAGTTTCGCCACCACCGGCCGCGGCACGGGGCGCGGCAGCGTGCTCAGGCGCTCGTCGTGGCGCCAGCGGAACACCGTCAGCCCGTCGTCGAGCGCCCGCGCGTCGAACTCGTAGCGCAGCGAGTGAAACATCTCCAGCGACTTCAGCGCCGCGGCGGGTTCCAGGGTCCAGTAGTTGAGAATCAGATCCGGCGGCAGCGCCTTGTTGATCACCACGTGCGAGACGAGGTTCTCGCGGATGAGCAGATCCTTGTCGCGCGCGCTGGTGTACGGGCTCACGATGTCGCGCGCCGCGTTTACGCGCTCCTCCACGCGCGTGTCGTTGGGGGGCGCGTGCTGGTCCAGCGTGCACACCACGTAGTAGGGCGTGAAGGCGCTCATCATGTACGACGTCACCGGGTCGCTGGCCACCACCGAACCCGGTGGCAGCGCGGTCGCGAGCTGGTAGAGCCCGCGCGCCCAGCGGTCGGGGCTGCGCCGCCGTTCGGCTTCCAGCGTCTTCGATGAGAACGCGGTGTGCCCGAAGATGGGCACCACCGCCGCCACCAGCGCGATGGCCACCACCACCCGTGCCACCGGGGCGTGGGGCCGGCGCGCCAGCAGGAACGCGGGCAGGATGTAGAACGGCACCAGCGGGTCGAGGCGGAAGGCCAGGTAGCGGATGGCACCGTAGAGCGGTGTGGCCACGAACGGCACCAGTTGCGTGATCAGAAAGGTGAGCAGTGCGGCGATGGCGTAGCCCACGCCGGGCACGCTCTTGCGCAGGCGCCACAGCGGCACGATGCATACGATGGCCGCAAACCCCAGCGGGCCCAGAAAGTGCAGCAGCCGGAACGGGTCCGAGACGAACCACTTGTCCGTGAGGTACATCGCACTCTGCACCTGCTCGTGCAGCGGGTTGGTCTGGTACGCGGTCAGCCAGCGGTAGAGCATGAAGGGTGCGGCACCCAGCGCCGCCCAGGCGCTGACACGGAACGAACGTTGCAGATGCTCGCCGAGGCTCGTGCACGGGGAACACGTCCGCCACAGCACGATGATGGCGGCTGCGAAGGCCACCAGCACGCCGTATTGCACGTGCACCGCCGTGGCCGCAAACGCGTACACCGCGCACCAGCGCACCGCCGATCGCGGGCCGCGGTGCATGTACTCCATGGCCGAGGCGATGAACAGCAGCAGGAAGGCGGTGCCGAACCGGTTGGGGTAGAACGCCGCCCGGATCATGGAACTGGAAACACCCCAGTCCGTCCCCACCAGAAACAGGACCACCGCGATGGCCGCGGCCAGGCGGTGGCGTCCCAGCAGGGAGCGCGACGCGGAGTACACCGCGAGTGTCATCATCAAAAGGAGGAACCCGCCGTACGCGCCCAGCACGTCGAGCGGCGAGGCGCCGGTGTGGCGCGCGGTGAAGCCGTAGATGGTGTGGAGCAGCGCCTTGCGCAGGTCCTCGCCGTCCCGGCCCGGGTTGAGATAGAACGCGGTGGTGGGGAACGGGTCTCCGGTGCGCGCGATCTCCGCCACGTATCCGGCGTGGTCGATGGTGTCGCTCTTGATTTCCGTGGACGGCCCGGTGAGCAGCACGCCGATCACCGGCTGCACGATGAGCAGCGCCAGCACCACCAGCAGCCGCTTGTCGCGCATGCGAATGGAGGGGTGGACGGGGTTGGTGCGGGTGGGGTCGCGCCGCGGCGACCGGGCGGCCACCGTCAGGATCACCACCGGCAGCGCCATGCGGAATGCGTCGATGGAAACCCCGCTCACCGCCCACAGGAAGGCCATGGCCAGCAGGAAGGCCAGGCCGGTGGCGCCGGCCAGCGCCGCCGCGTCCAGCGGATCGCCGCCGCGAAGGCGCGCGGTGCGGTTGAGCAGCACCCCGGGAAGCACGATGCAGTAGCCCATGACCACGGGGATGCCCACCCACGTGGCCAGGACCGGCGGGGCGTACGGGGTGAGCGCGTAGGCCGCCGTGGCGATGATCAGGAAGATGGGTGAACGCAGTGAGAACATCGGGCAACCCCCCGGGCGATGAGAAATCGCCTAAGGTTTTGTGTTTATAGCAGATGTGTGGGCGTGCTAGAATAGAAAACTTGAGGTGTTCCAGCCAGACGTTGTCCCCTCCAGACCGTGAGACCCAACGACCGTGACGTCGGAGCCGCATCGGATTCTGATCCTGAACAACGAGTTCCACATGGGTGGGCTCGAGAAGAAGCTGGTCGAGTTCCTGGCCCGCTCGGACCGGTCCCGGTTCCAGTACGCGGTGTGCTGCCTCAAGGAGGGCGGGCACTTCAAGCCCGAGATCGAGGCGATGGGGATTCCGTTCTACGAGCACCTGCTGCGGCACCGTTTTGACGCGCTCGCGTTTCGGAGTCTGGAGGAGGTGTTGCGCCTGGAGCGCTCGGAGTTGATTTACACGTTCACCCATCCCAACACGGTGCTGTTTGCATACCTGGCCCGCATGCGGGGGTTGGTCGAGCGGGTGGTTGTCTCCTACCACGCCACCGGAAACAGGCGGGACGGCCGGCAGGTGCCGCAGTACCTGCTGCCGCTGGTGCGCCGCTTCGACGCGCTGGTGGCGGTGGCGGAGGCGCACAAGCGCTACCTGGTCGAGGAGGAAGGACTGCCGGGCGGGAAGATCCGCGTGATCTACAACGGCGTCGATGCCACCCGGTATCGCCCCGCGCTCACCGGCGAGCGCGAAGACGTCCGCGCGGCGCTGGGGATTCCCGCCGGCGCGTTCGTGATGATGGCGGTGGCGTCGCTCAAGGAACTGAAGCGTCTGGATCTGCTGCTGAGCTCCGCGGCGCCGCGGTTGCGCCGCGAGCCGGCGGCGCACCTGGTGCTGGTGGGCAAGGGTCCCGAGCGCGAGCGGCTCGAGGCGCTGGCGCGCGAGCTGGGTGTGCATGAGCGGACGCACTTCCTCGGTGTGCGCGACGACGTGGAAACTGTATTGCGCGCCGCGGATCTCGTCGTGCTGTCATCGCGGACCGAGGCGTTTCCGAACGTCGTCCTGGAAGCCATGGCGACCGGTCTCGCGGTGGTCACCACCGACGTCGGCAGCGTGCGCGAAATGGTGGAACCGGAGGACAGCGCCATCGTGGTTCCTCCCGGTGACGAGGCTGCGCTGGCGCGCGCCATCGAGCGGCTGGCGGGGGACGCCACCCTGCGCATCCGCTTCGGCGCGCGCGGGCGGGAGATCGTCGAGGAACGCTTCCGCATTGACGCCATGCGCGACGCGCGCGAGCGGCTATTCGAAGAACTCCTTTCCCCCGCGTACCGGGGGGCAACGACGGGGGCGGTTTCGTCGCGATGAACGTGCTTAAATTCGTATTCGGGCATCGGGGTGCGTCCAATCTGGTAAAGCGCAGCGCGCAGATCGCCACCCGTTTTGGGCCCACGCCGGGGCGCATGGGCGGGCGTTTCGAGCGTTTCATGGACATTCTGGACGAGTACGCCATCCGGCCCACCTTTCCCATCACCGCGCTGCCCATGAGCCGCAACCCGGACTTCGCGCACCGCCTGCTGGACCGCGGCGCCGAGCTCGCCGTGCACGCGTGGTCGCACATCGACCTCTCCGCGCTCGACCTGGCCGGCCAGCGCGAGCACATGAGCCGGGCGGTGGAGTTGTTTCGCTCCTGCTCGGTGCCCTTCACCGGATTCCGCGCGCCCTACCTGCACTGGAACGAAGACACCATGCGCGTGGTGGGCGAGTTCCAGTTCCGCTACAGCTCCAACCAGACGCTGTGGTGGAACGTGATCGACGAGTCGGCGCTGGGCGAGAAGGAAAAGGAAGGGCTCGCGCGCGGCATCGCCTTCTACGGGCCCATTCCCGCCGCGGGTTTCCGCGCGCTGCCGTTTCGGCGCGACGGCTTCATCGAGATACCGGTGTGCCTGCCCGACGACGAGATTCCGCTGGACCGCATGTACATCCACGACGCCGACTACCTGGGCAGCATGTGGCGGCGCATCTTCGCCGAGACCTACGCGCGCGGCGAGCTGTTCACCCTGCAACTGCACCCGGAGCGCATCGACTTCTTCGCCGGCGCGCTGCGCGGGCTCCTTGCCGACGCGCGCGGGCGCAAACCCGCGGTGTGGATCGCCACCCTGGACGAGATCGCGCAGTGGTGGGAGGCCAAGGCGCGCAACCGCGCCCAGTTCGTGCGCGAGCGCGACGCCTTCCGCGTCACAGTGGACGCGTGTCCCGGCACCACGCTGATGCTGTGCCGCAACGGCATGGAGACGCCCATCGACGCGCCCGGGCTCACGGTGGACTCACGCTACCGGCCGTGCGTGGGCGTGGCGCCGGCGTCCCACCGCGATGCCATTGCCATATTGACCGACCTCGGCTACATCGTCGAGGTGGGCGAGCGCTCCGATGGCTACGCCGTGCACCTGGGGCTGCTGGACAGGACCGACTACAATGCCATCGCCGCCAGCCGCCGCGTGATCGACGAGTCCACGCGCCCGCTGGTCCGCTTCGGCACCTGGCCGCGCGGCGCGAAGAGCGCGCTTTCGGTGACCGGCGACATCGACGCGCTCACCATCTGGGACTTCGTGGCGCGCTTCCGGGGTCTGTAGTACCAGGCAAGAATGCAACGCAGTATCTTCATCGTTTCAGAAGACCTCGTCGAACCGTGGGACGAGGGTATCAAGAAGTTTACCGTGTCCATCGGACGGGCGCTGGCGCCGGATCATGATGTGCGCGTGGTGAACGTGGACCGCGGCGGACTTGCCGCGGCAAAAAACGGGACGGGCGCGGATTCCATCCACAACCTTCCCGGCTCGCGCACCTTCGTGAACGTGGCGCTGCGCCGCGAAATGACCGCCGCCAGACCCGACGCGGTCGTCTACGTCCCCTCGCCCTCCGACACCGTGGCCAGCTTTCTGCGCGCCTTCGCGCTGCGCCGCCACGCGCCGCGCGCGCGCGTGGGCATGGTGGGGCTGATCCCGCGCCGTCACGGGCGCGCACTGCGGCCGCTGCTGCAGGGAGCGGCGCCACACCGCATCTTCGTGCCTTCGTATGTGTCGCTGCTGCACCTGTGTGATCTCGGGCTGGCGGGAAGCATCCTCCCGGTTGGCGTGGATCTGGCTACGTTCCGGCCGGGCGCGGACGGCGAGAAGCAGCGCCTGCGGCGTGAACACGGCATTGCGGAGGAGGCGTTCGTGTACCTGCATGTGGGGCACCTGAGCCCCAAACGCAACCTGGGTGTGCTGGCAAAGATTGCCGGGCTGCCGGGCGCAATGGTTGTCGTGGTGGGGAGCACCAGCACGCCCGAGGACGCGCGCCTGCGCGACGAACTCGAATCGGCGGGGGTGCGCGTAATCCGGAAATTTGTCCCCGTGCACGAGTTCTACCGCATGGCCGACGCCTACGTGTTTCCCACCGTGGACAGCGAGGGCTGCGTGGAGATTCCGCTCTCCGTGCTGGAGGCGCTGGCCAGCGGCATCCCGGTGCTGGCGCGCCCCTTCGGCGGATTGCGTGACTTCATCGCCCCGGGGGACGACGTGCGTTACTTCGACACCGACGACGAACTTTTCGCCCACGCGGTTGCGTTGCAACGCGGACCCGCGCCGGCGGTGCGCAGCATGGAGCCGTTTGCGTGGCGCCGCGTGGCGGAACAGTTGCTGGGCGAACTCATGGGCAGGACGGGGGACCGGCCGTGACCGCGCTGGACGCCAGAGTCATCGGCAGCGCGGAGGGGATGGAGCTGCTCAGGGCCGCGGCGCGCATCGCGAGCCCGTTTCACCGCGAGGATCTCTCGCGCTACGACTCGCTGACGCTGCACGCCATCGGCACGCTGCTCGAAAAGCAGAAGGTGTCCTTCCTTCCCATCGCCAGCCGCTACGGCCCGGCCATCGACCACACCGCGCTCGCGGAGTTCGTGCGCCGCGACGTGGAGCGCCACCGTCATGAGCGCGACGAGTTCGAGCGCGTGCGCCTGCGCTTCTCCGAGGCGCGCGTGGAGACGATGATCTTCAAGTCCACCGGCGCGCCGCCCGCCTTCCACTACATGTCGAGCAATCTGGACGTGCTGGTGCCCGCCGGGCAGGCGGCCACCGCGCGCGAGTGCCTGCAGCAGCTGGGCTACGTGGAACTGCTCAACGTGGAGGAGCCGCACAAGTACCTGTTCCGCCGTTTCCCGGGCGACGGCACCAGCTTTGCGTTTCACCTGCACGAGGTGGTGGGGTGGGGCGTTCCCTTCCTGGACAATGCGGTGGTGTGGGCGCACGCGCGCTGTGTCACCGACGACGAGGGCATCGTGATCCCCGGACCCTCGGAGGCGCTGCTGGTGACGCTGGCGCACTGGTTCTACGAGGACAAGGCGCTCTCGCTCGGCAACCTGCTGCTCACCGCGCACGCGCTGCGCGGCATGGACTGCGCGCTCGCCGAACCGGCCAACCATGCGCGGCGCCGGGGCTGGGAAGAGGGGTTCTGGGGGGCGCTTTACATCTTTGACGAAGCGTGGAAGCAGCTCTTCGGCGAGGGCTTTCTCTCCGGCGACCAGCACGCCGAGCTCGACCGCGCGCCCGCGCGCTACGCCGCCGTGCGCGCGCGCCTCCTGCCCGGCGTGCGTTACCTCGCGGACGGCGTGCCGGCCATCATCCCCTTCCAGCCGGCCAAGGTGGCATACTACCGCAAGGTCATGCGCGACACGCGGCGTGGCTCGGGCCGCAAGCTGCTCGACGTCTACGACACGCTGCTGTGGGCGGTGCGCTGGAAACTCCACATTCGCAGCCAGCCGGCGTTGCTGGTGTCGGTGAGCGGCGTCGACGGGTCGGGCAAGTCGTTGCAGGTGGAACGGCTGCGCCAGGTGTTCGAGACGTGCGACGTGCGCGTGCGCTGTGTGTGGGCGCGCGGGGCATCGTCGCCCGGCGTGGGGGTGGCGCTGCGCGCCGGCAAGGGCGTGCTGCAGGCGGGGGAAGACGCCGCGCAGGCCGCACCGGAGCAGGCGCCGCGCACCGAGTCCGAGAAATTCCTCGAGCGGCGCCGGCGGCTGCGCAATCCGTTCGTGCGCTGGGTGTTCAGCATGGTGTACGCCGTCGACCTCAAGCTCACCTACGTCATCAAGGTGCGCTTTCTCATGCTGACCGGAAAGGTGGTCATCTGTGACCGCTACGTCTACGACGCACTGGTCGATTTTGCCATGTACACCGGGACCGACGCCGCGCGCCCGCCCTTTGCGCTCAACCTGATGCGCGTGCTGGTTCCGCGGCCGCCGGTGGCGGTGCTGCTGGACGTGGAGCCCGCCGAAGCGCTGCGCCGCAAGCCGGAGGAGGGGGACACGCTCCATCTCGAGGCCGCGCGCACCATGTTCCTGGAACTGGCGAAGTCGCACCGCCTCACGGTGATGCCGGCCGGCGCCCCCGCGGACGCGGTGCAGGCACGGCTGGCCCGTGCGGCACTCGACGCCTTCTACATCCGCTACGGCACCCTCATCAACTGGCTGCTCCGCTCCAACCCCGGCCAGCTCAATCCGGGCCCGCGCAAGTAGGTGCCGGCCGTGCGCGTCCTGGTCTTCACCAACATGTATCCCACGCCGGAGGCGCCGTTCTACGGGCCCTTCGTGCACGACGAGGTGCAGGCGCTGCGCAAGGCGGGCGTGGAGGTGGATGTGTATTTCATCAACGGGCGCGCGAGCAAGGCCAACTACTTTGGCATGCCGTGGGGTTTCTTCAAGCGCATGCGCGCGCGCCGCTACGACATCGTGCACGTGCACCACTCCTTCTGCGGGCTCATCGCCACCATGCAACACGCGGTGCCGGTGGTATGGACGTTCCACGAGGGCGAAATATCCGGCAATACCCGCGACGCGCTGCGCGAGCATCCCATCCGGCGCTTCGCCTATTCCCGGCGGCTCAAGCGCCACGTGGCCAGCCGCGTGGATGCCATCATCGTGGTCGCCGAGCACCTGCGCGCGCAGGTGGGGCGGGCGGACGCGGTGTGGCTGCCGGCCGGCGTGGACATGGATGTGTTCGTCCCCATGGACACGCAGCCGGCGAAGCAGCGTCTCGGCCTTGCGGAGGGGAAGCGCTACGTCCTGTTCCCGTCTTCACCGTCGCGGGTGGAGAAGCGCTACCCACTGGCGAAGCGGGCGGTGGACCTGCTGCGCGAATCGTCCCCGAGCATGCGCGACGTCGAGCTGCTGACGCTGGACAACGTGCCGCACGACACGGTGCCGTTCTACATCAACGCCTCGGAACTCATGCTGATGACGTCGTCTTTTGAGGCCTCGCCGGTGACCATCCGCGAGGCGCTCGCCTGCAACGTGCCGGTGCTGTGCACCGACGTGGGCGACGCGCGTGTGGTGCTGGAGGGTCTGCCCGGGTGCGCCATCATCGACGCCGACCCCGCCCACATCGCCACCGCGCTGGCCGCCGCGCTGGCCGGGCCGCGGCGGGTGGAGTCGCGCGCGCGCATGGAGGCATACTCGCTGCAGCGCGGCGTATCGGAACTGCAGAAGATCTACGCGCGCCTGGCGAAGAACGGGGGCGGCTCGTGAGCGCCCCCGCCGGGCGCGGTGCCGTGGCCATCGTGCGGCACTCGTACTATCCCGAAGAACTGAACGTGAAACGCGAGGCGGAGGCGCTGCGCGACGCGGGCTTCGCCGTGCACGTGATCTGTCTGCGTGGGCGCGGCGAGGCCGGGTGCGAGGAGGTCGAGGGTGTGCGGGTGTACCGGCTGCCGGTGGGCCACCAGCGCGGCAGCATCCTGCGCTACCTCTGGGAATACAACGCGTTCTTCGTGCTGGCGTCGCTCAAACTGGCGCGTCTGCACCGGCGCCGCCGTTTCGTGGCGGTGCAGGTGAACACCATGCCCGACTATCTGGTCTACACCGCACTCTACCCGAAAATGACCGGCGCCCGCGTGGTGCTGCACCTGCACGAGCCCATCCCGGAGCTTTTCCGCACCATGTATCCCGGCCGCTGGTTCACCGGCGCCTTCATCCGCCTGCTGACCGCGGTGGAGCAGGGGGCCATCCGTTTTGCGGACCGCGCGCTCACCGTGACCGATCAGATGCGCGACAACTACGTGCGCCGCGGCGCCGACCCCTCCAAATTCACGGTGGTGGTGAACGTGCCCGACGACCGCACCTTCCGCATCGAGCGCTACCAGCCCATCATCGACCGCGCCCGCGCGCTCAAGGCGGAGGAGCGCGCGCGGGGTGTGTTCCGGGTGGTGACGCACGGCGCCATCGAGGAGCGCTATGGCTACGACACCATCGTGAAGGCGGTGGGGCTGGTGCTCCCGGATGTGCCCGGCATCGAGTTTCGCTTCATGGGCTCGGGAGACTTTCGCGACGGCGTGCTCGCGCTGGCGGAAACGCTGGGTTTGACGGACCACGTGAAGCACCTGGGCTTCGTCCCCTTCGAAACCATGATCGAGGAGATCGTGATGGCCCACGTGTGCGTGGTGGCGGTGAAGGAGAGTCCCTACTCGGTGCTGGTGCACACCAACAAGATGTACGAGTACATGGCCATGCAGCGCCCGGTGGTGGCGTCGCGCCTGGGGTCGGTGGCGGCGTACGCGCCGGATGACACCCTGTTGTACTTCGAGCCCGGCAACGCCGACGACCTCGCCGAGCGCTTGCGGTGGGCCGCCGCCCACCCGGACGGGCTTGCCGCGCAAGTGGCCCGGGCGACGCAGCTCTACGATCGCTACCGCTGGGACCGGGAGAAGGAGTCCTACCTGCGGGTGTACCGCGATCTGGCCGGTTGAACGGGCATCGGGTGGGTAGCCGGTCCCGCTCAATCGTTGCCTGCAGCCTGCTCCTCGCGCCCATGGGCGTGGGGGTCAAGCTGCCGGATGAATCCGGCGAACCGGTTCCGGTGGCGGCACCGGACGGCGACGACGCACCCCGCACCACCTCGCTGCGCTTCGGCGCCGGCGCGGGCACGGCCGGGCAGTCGGTCCACGCCCAGCGCGTGATATCGCTGGGCTACGACAGTTGCACCGGCACCCCCATCACCCAGACCTTCGATGCCGACTTCCGTTTCAAGGACGAGTACCGCGACTACGGCGGCGAGCTCGATGGTCAGGTTTCTGAGACGGGTCACATCGGCATCCGCGCGGGATGGGTGCATGAGACGGCGAGCTACGCCGGATCGTCGCTCGCTCCCAGCGTCGTCGACACGCTCTCCCAGAACTACCGCTTCGACGACTCGTCGATCGCCCCGAGCGCCCACATCCGTCTCGGCTCGCTGCGCACCGTGTACTTCAGCGCCAGCGTGTGGGAGGGTGTGCCCCTCTACTCGGGCGGCGGCCAGTACACCTACGGCCTCGGTCTGCGCCCGGTGCAGCCGGTCGAGCTGTGGGTGGGCTTCTCCGACGGCGCCCCGTACTCCACGCGCAACTTCCTCGTGCGCGCCAACGCCGACATCGGCCGGCGCCTCACGCTGGGCACGGCGGTACGCCTGCAGTCCGACGCGGACGACGCCTACCAGCCGTCCTTCTCGGAGTCCGGTGTGAGCTTCTCCCTGGGCTATCACTTCTATCGCGAGTGATGGCCGGCGCCCGCCCGGGCGCCTTTTTCCTTGTCGATTCTTCACATCCCGGCCTACCATCCGCCCCGAATGACCTTTTCGGGCGTCAACACGCCAACTTCGGAGGGCGGATGGTGGCAGCAAGAAGGAAGAAGCCGGCCCGGGCGAAGGCCGCGCCGAAACGCGCGGCGCGCAAGCCCGCGGCCAGCGCCCGGGCAAAGAAGGCAGGCCGGCGGCCCGTGGTGGAGGAGCCGGAGACACTGCCGCTGTTCGGCGAGGACGTGATGCGCGCACCCGGCAGCCGCTCCGCGGGTGCTGCGCTGGACACCGCCGCCGATTCCGCCCGCGCGAAGAAGAAATCATCCCCCGAGCCGGTTGCCGACGCACCCGCTCCGCGCGCGCGCAAGTCCGCCGGCACGTACTCCTCCGCGGAAACCATCGGGCAGAAGCAGCGCGAGATCTCGGTGAGCGAGTTCTTCGCCAAGAACCGCCACATGCTGGGCTTCGACAGCCCCACGCGCGCCATCCTCACGGCGGTGAAAGAGGCGGTGGACAACTCGCTCGACGCGTGCGAGGAGGCGA
>JAOUHG010000024.1 GCA_029865265.1 Candidatus Krumholzibacteriia bacterium
CGAGCGGGCCTTTGCCTTGGCGGCTTCTTCTTCGCGATTCTTCGGCGGTGCCGTGGTGACCATGCTGTGGATGAGGGTGCGCGCGATGGCGGCGATGTCGCGCACCGCGGCGTTGAATGCGATTTCGTTGGCTTTGGACGGCTTGGTGGTGCCGCTGATCTTGCGCACGAACTGCAGCGAGGCGTTGTAGACCTCGTCGTCGCTGGCGGGCGGCTCAAAGTTGAACAGCGGTCGGATGTTTCTGCACATGGCGGCCGTTCCTCCTACTGCTTGGTGGCCGATCGCTCGGCCCAGATTTCCGCGAGGCGCACGATGGTCTCCGCGGCCTTGTCCATCACCTGCACCGGCACCCACTCCAGCTTCGAGTGGATGGCCTCGCCGCCCGCAAACAGGTTGGGGCAGGGCAGTCCCATGTACGACAGCCGCGCGCCGTCGGTGCCGCCTCTTATAATGGTGTGGTTGGGCTTGATGCCGGCGCGCACGATGGCGTCCTCGGCGTACTTCACCAGCCGCGGCTCCTTTTCGATCTGGTAGAGCATGTTGCGGTACGACTCCTTCACCTCCACCGCCACCTTGGCCTTCGGATGCATCTTCTGCACCTCGTTGGCCACCTTCTTCAAGAGCGCCTCCTGCTTCTCGATGCCGGTCATCTCGAAATCGCGCAGCAGCATGCGCAGCTGCACCTTCTCCACCTGGCCGTCCACCATGTAGGGGTGGATGTAGCCCTCGCGCTTCTCGGTCATCTCCGGGCTCAGCTCGCGGGGGAGCTTGTCGAGGAAGTCGCCCAGCACGCGAATGGCGTTGACCAGCTTGTTCTTGGCGTAGCCGGGGTGCACGCCCACGCCGTCGATGGTAACGGTGGCGCCGAAGGCGTTGAAGGTCTCGTACTCGATCTCGCCCAGCGGGCCGCCGTCCATGGTGTAGGCGAAGTCCGCGCCGAAGCGCTTCACGTCGAAGTGATCGGCGCCCTTGCCGATCTCCTCGTCGGGCGTGAAGCCCACCTTGATGATGCCGCGAGGGATGTCGGGGTTGCGCAGGAAGAGCTCCACCGCGGTCATGATTTCCGCCACGCCGGCCTTGTCGTCCGCGCCCAGGAGCGTGGTGCCGTCGGAGGTGACGATGTCCATGCCGATGTACATTTTCTCCAGGTTGGGATACTCGCTGGCGTGGATGACCTGGGTGGTGTCGCCGGGCAGCACGATGTCGCCGCCCTGGTAGTTCTTGTGGATCACCGGCTTCACGTTGGTGCCGGTGATGGCGGGGGAGGTGTCCACGTGCGCGATGAACCCGATGACGGGCACCTTCATGGCGTGCTCGGGCGGCAGGTTGGACGGCACGGTGGCGAACACGTAGCCGTGTTCGTCGATGGTGGCGTCCTTGAGTCCCAGGCCCAGCAGCTCCTCGTGCAGCAGGCGCAGCAGGTCCCACTGCTTGTCGGTGCTGGGGAAGGTCTTGGAGTCCTCGTCGGAGCGGGTGTCGATTTTGACGTAACGGAGGAACCTGTCCAGAAGGCTTTCTTTTGGGGCATTCATGATTGGCTTCCCGTGGTATTTGGCGGGCTGTCGCGCCCGCGGCCCATGTGTTAGCGTACGGCCGGAGAGCCCACAGAATAGGCCCTTTCGCGGCCGCCGTCAATGCGGCCGCGGCCCGCACGCACGCCACGGAGGAAAGCCATGCAGCGCCGTCTACTTGTTCTTCTCGTCCCGGTCCTCATGCTGTTGTCGCCCGTCCCGGGCGGGTCCGCCACCGTCGAGCGGCCCATGCATACGTATTCGATTGTCGCGCGCGACTCGGTGACCGGCGCGTTCGGCGTGGCGGTGCAGTCGCACTGGTTCTCGGTGGGCGCGCGGGTGGCGTGGGCCGAGGCCGGTGTGGGTGCGGTGGCCACGCAGTCTTTCACGGAGGTGTCCTACGGCCCGCTGGGTCTGGACCTGATGCGCGCCGGAAAGACCGCCCCGCAGGCGCTCGCCGCACTGCTCGCCGCCGACCCGCAGCGCGAGGTGAGACAGGTGGCCATGGTGGACGCGCAGGGTAATGTTGCCGCGCACACGGGAAAGAACTGTATCGCCGCATTCGGCGATCACCCGGGCGCGCAGTACTCGGTGCAGGCGAACCTCATGTTGAAGGACACGGTGTGGGACGCGATGGCAACGGCCTATGAAACCACGAAGGGCGACCTGGCCGAGCGCCTGCTCGCCGCGCTGGAGGCCGCGCAGCGCGAGGGCGGAGACATCCGTGGCCGGCAGTCGGCCGCCATCGTCATCGTGCCGGGGGAAACGGCGGGGCGGCCGTGGGCGGAGCGCACCATGGACCTGCGCGTGGAGGACAGCACCGAGCCGCTGGTGGAACTGCGCCGCCTCATCGGGGTGCACCGCGCCTACGAGCGCATGAACGCGGGCGACGACCTGATGGCGGTGGGCGACATGCCGGGCGCCATGAAGGCCTACGGCGACGCCGCGCGCCTGCTGCCCGACAACCCGGAGATCCGCTACTGGGCGGCGATCACCATGATCACGTCGGGTCAGGAGAAGGAGGGGATCGCGTATCTCAAGGACGTCTTTGCCGCGGACCCGAACTGGGTGGAGGTGACGCGGCGCCTGGTGCCGGCCGGCCTGCTCCCCGACGACCCGGCCTTGATGCAGCGCATCCTGGCGGTTGCGCCCAAGGAGTTCCTCTACGACGCGCGCTGATCAGGTGCGGTGCAGGTCGATCTCGTCGGGGTGCACGAACTCGAGGTCGTCGAGCCGCATGCGCGTCTCGATGACGCCGCCCACGTCGCCCTCCACCACGCCCTTGCCGCGGAAGGTGTACTCGTGCGCGGGTGAATACGCCTCGGTCCCCTTCGCGTTGGGGTGTACGACCTCCTCCGGCTCGAAGTCCAGCACCGCCACCCCGTCCGGTAGCGCGGCGAAGACCTTCTTGATCTCGTCGGCCACCTTGCGGCTGGGCGTGTCGAACTCGAAGTGCAGGTAGGCCCGCTCCAGCTTGGATTCCTCGACGACCTCGAACTTGTAGCGCGGCGCCGCCCCCTCGATGGCCTTGCGCAGTTTGGCGACGTTCTTGTCCGTGCAGATGATGTGCTGCACCTCGCCGTGGTGCTTGATGCGTTCGCGCAGCGCCTTCAGGCGCAATCCGGCCTCGTGGGCAAAGTAGATTTCGGTGAGCCCGGCACCGGCCGCGAAACCGGTGACGTAGGGAACCAGGTCGCGGTCGTCGCCGCGAACGATGATTTCGGTGAAGCCAGCCATAGTGCCTCCGTGCAACCCGCCTACCGGAAGAACAGGAACGTCATGATGACGAACAGCGGCATGAGGATCGGGATCGAGTACTTGAACATGTAGCCGAAGAAGCTCGGCATCTCCACGCCGGCCTCCTCCGCAATCGATTTAACCATGAAATTGGGCGCGTTGCCGATGTACGTGTTGGCGCCCATGAACACCGCCCCGCACGAGATGGCGTGCAGGTAGTGTCCGTGCAGTTCGATCAAGCGTGCCACCGCCTCCGGCTCCGGCGTGTTGGGGAAGAACGCCCCCAGCGCGGTATTGAAGAAGGTGAGGTAGGTGGGGGCGTTGTCGAGGAAGCTCGACAGGCCGCCGGTGAGCCAGAAGTAGTTCTCGGGCTTGTGCGCCAGCGCAATGAGCCCGGCCAGTGCGCCGTGCTCTCCCGCCTTGAGGATGGCGAGTGCGGGGATGATGGTCATGAAGATGCCCGCGAACAGGATGGCGACTTCCTTGATGGGGAACCAGGTGAACTGGTTGCTCTTGTGGATCGCGTCGGACGTGGTCTTGAAGGAGACCAGGCCGATCACGACGAGCAGTGCGTCGCGCACGATGCCCGCAATCTGCAGGTGCACGCCCGCCACCGAGACGTAGCCTGGCTTCCACATACCGCTCATGAGCACCGCGCCCACGATGGCGGCGAGAAACAGAAAGTTCTGCCAGCCGCGCACGCCCAGCTTTCCCACTTGCTCCACGGGCTGTTCGCGCGTCTCGCGCGCGTACAGGCGCCGGTCGATGAAATAGAACAGGGTCAGCAGCGGTACGGCCAGGAACACCATGTCCGGCAGCAAGTGCAGCGTCCAGAAGAAGGGCACGTGGTGCAGGAACCCCAGGAAGAGGGGCGGGTCGCCGAGCGGGGTGAGCGCCCCGCCGATGTTGCTCACCAGGAAGATGAAGAAGACCACGATGTGTGTCTTGCGCCGGCGCCACATCACCGCCCGCAGCAGGGGACGGATCATCACCATGGAGGCGCCGGTGGTGCCGATCCACGACGCCAGCAGTGTGCCGCAGATCAGGATGATGACGTTCTCGCGCGGGGTGCCGTGCAGCGTGCCCTTCACCAGGATGCCCGAAGACACCGAGTACAGCGCCCACAACAGGATGATGAACGGAATGTAATCCGCCATGTAGATGTGGGCGATCTCGGTGACGGCCTGCCCGCGGTGCGCGATGATGAACGGAACTGCGAACAGCAGTGCCCAGAACAGCGACACGACCGGGAAGTTGCGGTGCCACCAGTGCGGCGCGAACAGCGGAAACAGCGCGATGGAGAGCAGGATGCCGGCGAAGGGGATGGCCCACCAGATCTGCAGCCGTTCGCCCAGGTGCTGGCCCCCCGCCTGCGCGGCGGCCGCGGCGCCGGGGATGAACAACAGAGCCAGTGCGGCGAGGGCGTACAGCCCGCCGGTGCGCCATTGCGCGCGTGTCCTGGGGAGTATGGTCACGGGGGTTGCCCTGCCGGTCATTCTGGTTTCGCGCACGGGGTGGCCGTGAAGAATACGAAAACCCGTGCGAGCACTCGACTACGTCCCCGCAACGTTAGGACAACGGTGCGGCGCGCGCAAGTGGAATCCCGCTCGCGGCGTGCCGATGCGGTGGGCTGCTTATGGCTATCGGCCGCCCGGGCGGTTCTGCTATAGTAGGCACCTTCCATGTCTCACGCCGCACCCGAGAAGAATTCCCGCGCGCTCACGATGGTCGTCGCCGCGCTGGGCGTCGTCTATGGCGACATCGGCACCAGCCCGCTGTACGCCATCCGCGAGTGTTTTCATGGTCCGCACGCGGTGGCGGTGACCCCGGAGCACATCCTCGGCGTGCTCTCGCTGGTCTTCTGGTCGCTGGTCATCGTCATCTCCATCAAGTACCTCATGGTGGTGATGCGCGCCGACAACCAGGGCGAGGGCGGCATCATCGCGCTGATGGCGCTGGTCGCCAACCTCTCCGGCAAGCCCAACCGGCGGCAGTGGCTCATCGTGACGCTGGGGCTGTTCGGTGCGGCGTTGCTCTATGGAGACGGCATGATCACACCCGCCATCTCGGTTCTCAGCGCCATCGAGGGGCTGGAGGTGGTGACCCCGGTGATGCAACCCTACGTGGTGCCCATCACCGCCCTGATCCTGCTGGGGCTGTTCCGCCTGCAGCGGCGGGGCACCGGCCAAATCGGGAAGCTGTTCGGCCCGGTGACCTTTGTGTGGATGCTCGCGCTCGCGGTGTGGGGTGTCATATCCATCGTGCAGTCGCCGGTGGTCTTCAAGGCGGTCAACCCCATGTACGGTGTGCGCTTTCTCGCCGAGCACGGAATCCACTCGGTGATGACGCTGGGCGTGGTGTTCCTGGTGGTGACCGGCGGCGAGGCCCTGTACGCGGACATGGGCCACTTCGGCCTGGCGCCCATCCGGCGGGCGTGGTTCTCCATCGTGTTGCCCGCGCTGGCGCTCAACTACTTCGGTCAGGGCGCGTTCCTCATGCGCTCGCCCGAGTACGCCGTGAACCCCTTCTACCACATGTTTCCGGAGTGGGCGCTCATCCCCATGCTGATCCTGGCCACCGCCGCCACCATCATTGCGTCGCAGGCGGTCATTGCGGGGGCCTTTTCGCTGACCTGGCAGGCCGCGCAGCTGGGTTTCATTCCGCGCATGCACGTGCAGCACACCTCCGACGAGGAAATCGGCCAGGTGTACATTCCTTTCGTGAACACCGGCCTGCTCATCGCCACCATCGCACTGGTGTTCGGCTTCAAGACCTCCAGCAACCTCGCCTCGGCGTACGGGCTCGCGGTGAGCACCGACATGGTGATCACCACCATCCTGCTCTTCATCGCCATGCACCAGGTGTGGAAGTGGAATGTGTTCGCGGCGCTTGGGGTGTGCCTGGTTTTCCTGGTGGTGGACATTGCCTTCTTCAGCGCCAACGTCATCAAGATATGGGACGGGGGATGGTTCCCGCTGGCCATCGGGGTGGGCATCCTGATCGTGATGACGACGTGGCGGACCGGTCGCGTGCTGCTGGAGGCGCGTGTGGATGAACGCCGCACGTCCTTTGAGGAGCTCAAGAAGAAGCGCGCCACCGTCACCCGGGTACGCGGCACCGGTGTCTTCCTGGAACGCGACCCCAGCGACGTCCCACCCACGGTGATGCGCATCCAGCGCCACCTGAACGTGATGTTCGACCGCGTGATCATCCTGTCGCTGCAGACCGAACGCGTCCCCCGTGTGCCCATGTCGGAGCGGCTCAGCGTTGAGTCGCTGGATGACAACATGTACCGGGTGGTGGCGCGCTACGGCTTCGACGAGATGCCGAACGTGCCTCGGCTGCTGCGCCGCTGCCGGGAGCAGGGGCTGGAGATCGACCCCAGCGAGGTGACCTACGTGATGAGCCGCGAGACCCTGGTGGCCACGCGCCGCAAGGGCATGGCGATGTGGCGCGAGCGCCTGTTCTCGTTCATGGCGCGCAACTCGAGCCTGGTGTCGGACACCTTCCGCATTCCCGCCAACCACGTGCTGGAGATCGGTGCCGAGATCGAACTCTGAGTCAGCGCCGCGAGGCCTCGTAGCGCGCCCGCAAGATGTGCCGCAGCTCGGGGTGCAGGGTGGAGCGGCGCAGCAACGACTCCACGTCCTTCACCGATAGATCCGAGAGATAGTTCATCGAAATCGCCACCGGCGTCTGCGGGTTGGTCAGCAGCGCCATGCGCGCGTTGAAGGCCGAGAACAGCTCGCGCCGCCGGCCCAGCCCGCGCAGCACCTCCGGGTTGACGCGGTGGTTCTTGGCGGTCGCCAGGGCGCGGTCGCGGGTGGACACGTGCGGGACCACCTCGCGCGCGATCTTGGCGATGGGGTGCGCGATGAGCATGTTCCAGTAGTGCCCGTCGCGCGCGATCTTGCGCAGCACCACCAGCGGGACCCCGTCGAACGACGGATCCTCGCCCGCAACCGACCCCACCCGTTCCTTCTCGCGGCGCACGCGCGCGATGTAATCGGCCAGCACGCCGTCCTGGATGCCGTGTGTGGTCTCCTTGGTGGCGAGGTAGTCGAGCAGGGCGGCGAGCTTGTGGAAGTAGTTGTCCTCCAAGAAGAAGTTGAGCTTCACGAAGATGCGCGCGATGCCGCGCGTGTACAGCACGTCCGAGCGGCTGGTGAGGGTGAGCAGCCGGCGGTAGACCGTGTTGAAGAATATCTTGCGCTGTGCGGTGGTGTAGCGGCTGGAGCCGACCATGCGCTCGAGCAGCGTCAGGATGCTGGCGCAGGGCACGGTTTCCGGCGTGACCACCTTCCACACCGAACTGATGTCGGTGTTGTTGACCGCGTAGCGGCGCACCTCGTAGTCCGGGTGCAGCATGAGGCAGCGCGTGAAGCGTTCGCGGTGCGCGTCGCCCACGTCGTGCACCGCGCGCACCACCGAGGCCGCGCCCTTCTGGCTGGGGGCAAACAGTCCCGCCAGCGTGCCCGCGGCCGCGCGCGAGCGCGTGGAGCCGTGCTCGGCGAGGACGTCGATGAGGCGCACGCGCTTGGGGTGGCCCCAGAAATCGCCCGCCACCAGCATCTCCGGACGCTTCCACAGGCCGATCTCGATGTCCTCGGCGTCGCGCGGGTGGGTGGCCAGGTGGTCGGCAAAGAGGTGGCGCAGGTCGCCGGTGATCATGGTCATGGCGTCTTCCACGTCGAGGTCATCGCCGTGCGCAAGCGCGCCCAGTGCCGTGTCGAGCGCGCCGCGGTCCACGTGCGACGACGTGCGGTTGCGGAAGGAATCCCACGGGCGCGCGTCGACGTGCTCGCTCCAGCGGTGGCGCAGTTCGGTGTAGCTCTCGGCAATGGGATCGCCGGCGCGCTGGCGCAGGCCCACGCGAATGTCGTCCAGCAGGAGGTTGCTGCGCGGAATCTGGTGTTCGTAGGCGAGACGGATGGTGGTCGCGAAGGCCTTGTCCACGCTCTTCCATTGCACGTAGGCGGACTCCACCAGCTTGCATACGTCTTCTACGTTGGCGGTGCTCCCGGGACGTTCGATGTCCTCGGCCGCTACCACGGCGCCGTGGATGGCGTTGACCAGGCGTTCGGCGGCCTGTTCGGTGGCGGCCAGGTCGCAGCCCTCGCCGCGTTGAAGCTCCAGGGAAAGGACCAGTTCCGACGCAAGATCGTCGATCCGCTCGGCGGTGGCTGGCAAGAATCCGGCCATGTGCGATTCGCCTCCTGGGGGCCAACCAGTTGTCGAATCACAAGTTGTATGGATTCGACCGGCTCCCCGAAGGGCGATCGTGCAAACGGCGTGCCCCGGGAGGCGGGTGGGCGGGGTCCGACTCTCAGTAGTAGGCGAACATCCACAGGTTGACGCAGCTAGCCAGGGGGCTATGGTTCAGTCAGAAACCTGCCGCACCACCCCGCTGCCTTGCGGTTGAATCACGCCCCGTGAGAATCCGGAGGGAGGAACTCCAAATGAAGAAACTGGTACTGGTCGCTCTGGCAGCGATCTGTCTTGGCGCCGTGACGGCGAGCGCGCAGTCGTACAAGCTCGAGTTCTCGGGCGGTACTTCGGTATCGTCGTGCGAGCTTGCGAGCAGCGGCGTGGGTGTCTCGTCGGTCCACGTCATTCTGACGGGCAGCGGCGGCGTAACCGCCGTCCTCTTTGGCGCGCAGATTCCGGCGTGCTGGGCGGGCACCACCTGGATCCGCGACAATCCCGCCGTGCAAGTCATCTACCCGTCATCAATGGAGGACCCGGTGGGTGACTTCTGGCTGGCCCTCGGTGATACCCAGAGCCCGCTTGGGCTTTCCATCGCCTTCAAGGAATGCCTGGAACTTCCGCTTTACCTCGGTACGATAGAGTTCATGGGCGGTGGCCCCGCGCCGTGCTGTGAATTCGCGGCGACGCATCCGTCATATTGGGACAACTTTTCCACCCCCGCCCAGGTGGTGGACTGCAACTTCAATGAGCACGATGCCGCCGGCGGTTCGGTGAAAGTGAGCAGCGGTCCCACGTGTCCGTGTCAGAACGCGCTCGCAACCGAGCAGACCACCTGGGGGCGCGTGAAGGCGCTGTACCGCTAGACTGACAGGAGAGAAACGAACGCACGAATGCCCGGTGACCGCCCTGTGGCGGACGCCGGGCATTTTGTTTCCAGCACGCGGCTACTTGATGCCGTGCTTGCGCTTGTAGTCAAGCCAGTTGGCCTTGAGGTCGATGAAGGCGTCGAAGTCCGGCTGGAGCAGGAACGGGTTGGTCTTGCGCTCGTGGCCGATGGTGGAGGTGGGTGCGACCCCGTAGTTGTGGCCGGGCCACACCTCGGTGTCGTCGGGCAGCTTCATGAGCTTCTGCAGGCTCTCCCACTCGCGGCGTGCGCCGGGGCCGAGGTCGGTTCCGCCCACCTTGCCCACGAACAGCGTATCGCCGGTGATCACGTGCCCGCCGCACACCACGCACACGTGGTCGTCGGTGTGGCCGGGCGTGTAGATAAACTCCAGCTTCAGATCGCCGAGCGCGAGCGTGTCGCCCTCGTCCACCTTGACGTCGAGCGGGAGGTGCATGGTGGTGTGGCCCACGGTCTTCCCGCCGAAACGCTTCTTCGCGGGCGCCATGCCCCACGAGTGGTCGCTGTGGCCGTGGGTGATGACGATGTATTCCACGTTGAGCCTGTGGCCGTCGATCAAGCCGGCGTACTTCTCGGGATCGGGCGGGGGATCGATGATGACGGCGCTGCCGCCGTCCTTGTCGGCAATGAGATAGGCGAAGTTGCGGTCCCCGCCAGCGTCAATCTGGTGGAAGATCATGGGGGGATGGTAGCGGGTGGCGCGTGGATCGGCAAGCTCCCTTGTAGTGGCCGCGCAGTGCTATAATTCACCCATGCGACTCGCCCTGACAGTGTTGGTGCTGATGACCGGGCTGGCGATCACCGCGGATGCCCAGGGGCGCGGCCGGATCGCCATCTTCTCGGATGCCGAACTCACCGACTCCTCGCTGGTGGATGCCTTTCCACCGCGGATTGCCGACGTTTACATTGCCCACGTGAACCACAACGGGGTCACCGGGTCCCGGTTCAAGTTGGTCGCCGATCCGGGATTCGCGGGGATCTGGTCTTCGGAAGCGTCGCAGTTCGCGGAGGTCATCGGCACGTCCGCGTCGGGCATCGAGATCTACTACGCGTCTTGTGTCGCGGTGGATGTGATCGTGCTCAGCGTGACGTACCTGTTGCCGGGAACGTCATCGGCGTGCAGCTGCCTTCGCATCGTTCCGTATCCCGGAGATGAGCCGTACATCGTGTGCAACGGCTGCGACTTCATGGAGCTGCCCTGCAGCGGCGGGGGATCCCTCCACGTGAACTGCACGGTTCCCGTCGAAAGCACCACCTGGGGACGCGTGAAGGCGCTCTACCGCTAGCCCTTCATTTCAACAGCACGATCTTCTGCGTTTCCGTGGCGCCGCCCGCCTGCATGCGCACAAAGAACACCCCGCTCGCGGCGCGCGCGCCGTTATCGGCGGTTCCGTCCCACTCGCGGCTGTGCACGTTCGCCGAGGCGGGCACGAACTCGTCCACCAGCAGGCGCACGCGGCGCCCGGCCACGTCGTAGATGCCGATGGTGACGCGGGAATCCTGCGCCACGCGGTAGCGGATCTGCGTGGACGGGTTGAACGGGTTGGGGACCGCGGGTTCCAGCATGGCCGCGCGCGCTGGCGGAGGTGTGGAAGCCACGGCGGTGGGCGTCAGGGCCCAGCTCGCGAAGCGGTGAGCGCCGTTTCCGCCGGCGGTGGCAAATTCGCCGCCCACGAACAGGGCGCCTTCGCCCACAGCCAGGGCGTCGGCGGGCCGGTCGAGGCCGCTGTCCATGGCGGCCCACGCGGAACCATTCCAGGAAACGATGTTTCCGGCCGGTAAGCCGCTCGCGTTGGCAAAGGCGCCCGCCGCAAACAGCACACCGCCCGCCGACGCCAGCGCGCGCACCGGTCCGTCGACGCCGGGGTTCTGCGGATCGCCCAACTTCTGCCACAGGCTGCCGTCCCAGGCGGCGACGTGGTTCATCACGTCGAGTCCCCAGTGCACGAAGTCACCGGCCGCGTACAGCACGCCGCCGTGGAATTCGAGAGCGCGCACGGTGCCGTCGTCGAATCCGAACGCCATGGTGTTCCAACTGGTGCCGTCGAAGTGGGCGACGTTTCCCACCGGCTGGCCGGCGGCGTAGTTGAAGTCGCCGCCCGCGTACACGTCGCTTCCGTTCACGGCGAGCGCACGCACCGAACCGGTGTTGGTGAGTCCGCCGCCGACCGCGTGCCACGCACTTCCATCCCAGCGGCCGATCTTCTGCAGGATCTCGGCCTGGAATGAGAGAAAACCGCCACCGGCATAGAGGTTGGTTCCGTCGCTGGCCAGCGCGTACACGGGACCACCCAATGATGCGCCCACCGGGTACCACGTGCTTCCGTCCCAGCGCGCCAGGTACGCGGCACCACTGCCGCCGGCGTCGGTGAACTCACCGCCCACGTACAGATCGCTTCCCACCATGAGCATCGCGTGCACGGTTCCGTTGACGCCGCCGCCCAGCGCGCTCCAACCGTTGCCGTCCCAGCGCACCACGCGTGCCGCCGGCGTGTCGTACGCTTGCAGGAAGTCGCCGCCCAGATAGACGTCGGAGCCGGACGAGGCCAGCGCGCGCACGCGTTTGTCGGGTGCGTTGGCAACCCAGCGTTCGCCGTCCCACATGGCGAGGTGGTTGAGTGCGGGCATCCCGCCGGCGGCGGTAAACTCGCCGGCCACTATTAGATTGCCCTGGTACTCGGCCAGCGGCCCCGCCGCCGCGTACTGTCCGCTGTAGGTGACGCCGCCGTCCATGTTGTCCCACGCGCTGCCGGTCCATTTGGCCACGCCGTCCACGGGGGTGCCGCCGGGAACCGTGCTGCCGCACACCATGGTGCGATACAGTCTGTCGTTGAAGAACAGGGCGTCGGTGAAAGAGCCGATCGTCGCGCAGTCTGCCTCATCTGCCACGGCATCATACCACTGCCCATTCTGCAGGTAGCGGACGCTCGGGTAGCCGAACGCGCGCCCCCCGCACATGTACAGGTCGCCGTTGCGCTCGAAAAGCTTGCCCGGCCACATGTACGGCAGGTCGGTCTGCATGTTGGTCCACGAGTCGCCGTCCCAGAAGGCGAGGTGGTAAGCGTCGGCGCCGTTCATGCTGTGATAGTTCCCGCCCGCCACCAGGCCGCCGTTGTACCAGAGCAGCGACCAGACGGCAAGATTGCTGGTGCCACCGGCGATGCCGATCTGGGTGACGGTGGTGCCGTCCCACTTCGACACGAAGGAGGGGTAATCGCCGGCGATGTAGACGTTGCTGCCATCGGTTGCGAGGGAGAAGAGCCACTGGCTCTGCTCGAGCAGGGGATCGTGAATGCCGGTCCACGTGTTGCCGTCCCAGATCGCCATCTCGCCCGGGGAGCCGTTGACGGTGACAAACCTGCCCACAACGACAATGGAGTCCGGGGTGCCGGCCAGCGTGAAGATGGTTGGTTGCAGGGAACCCAGTCCGAAGACGGGTCCGCCCACGTTGGTCCAGGCATTCCCATCCCAGCGCGCGATGCACTGCGCGTTCACCCCTCCGATGGTGTTGAATTCCCCGACGGAGTAGAGATCCCCGCCAATGACCACGAGGTCATGGATGGTGCCGTCGGTGGGGTCGCCGGGGAAACCGCGCAGGCCGAACTGGTCGTCCCACGGGAAGGCATTGATAGATGCCGGGGCAAGAATGACCGCGAGAATGAGAGCGAGTAGAAACCGTGCCATGCGTGAAACCTCCGTTGCGGCGCGAGGCGGTCATGGTCGGCTGGTCGGCTAGAATTCAAGTATAAGTCCCGGGTTGGCCCCGGGTCAAGCGCTCGTTTTGGCGGGTCCTTCAGTCGTCGGCGATGTCCTGGGAGTGCTCCAGGCGCCGGAAGCGCAGCTGCTGGGCGGTGAGGTCCTCGTCGTACGCAAGGTTCACATCGGCGATCTTGCCGTTTCGGATGACGGGCCTGAGGTGTGGGAACGCAAACACCTTGAGCTGGGGGAGCTTGAGCTTCTCGCGGCGCGTGGCGATGTTGGCCTTCCACGCCGGGTCCACCTGGGTGCCGAACTGGTCGAAGAGCGCGTGCGCCGCGTCGGTGTCACCGGTGGATTTGATGATCTGCAGGCGCTTGAGCAGCTCGCCCGCGCCGCGGTGGGCGGCGTCGGTGTCGTTGACGCGCACGAAGTAGTCGCCCTTCACCTGGATCACTTCCACGCCGTAGTTGTGGCCGTCGTAGCCGCCGCGCAGGAGCCAGTTGAGAATGGCGTGGTGGCCGCGGTCGTGCGCCTCGCGCACCGTGGTGCCCTCGATGCGGTCCATGCGCGAGAGCCAGCCCTGCAGGTAGGTCACGAACGCCGTCTCCACCACCAGGTTACGCAGCGAGGGCACGTACGCGCCCATGTCGGAGAGGATGGGATCGCCGATGTGGTACAGCGCCACCAGGTCCGCGCGCGCCTCTTCCAGCGACGAGTACGCGCGCCCCAGCTTGCTGCGCGGGTCCACGCTGCCCAGCGCGGGGTCCGGGCATCCCGAGCCGTGGCCGACGATCTCGTGCAGGTACACCTTGAGCGGGCGTACGATGGAGTGGGAGAGCGACAGCACCGCGTCGTGGTACTCGGGCAGGTAGAACTCGTTCACCACCAGTTTCTCGATGCCCTCGGTGCGCGTGTTCTCCACATTATAGATGATGATGTTCTTGCTGCCGTGGTCGCGGCGCAGGTCGTTGTAGTTGGGGAGATTGAACGCCGCCGGCGACACCGGCCCCGCATCGCCGGTTTCCACCAGAACGTTGACGATCTTGGCCACCGGTCGCGAGATTTCGGTGCGCTTGTAGATATCCGGCCACGGCATGCGCGCCTCGAAGTACGGCGCCTCGTCGGCGATCTTCTCGGTGAGCCCCGCGCCGGCGCGGAAGCTTGCGTTGCCCTCGAAGTTGGCAATCACGCCGCGCGGGTCGAGGTAGCTCTCGATGAAACCGTTCAGGTAGTCCACGCGCGCGTCGCTCTTGAGCCAGTGCACCATGTGCTCGCGGAAGTGCTTCTCGTCGCCGGTCTCGTAGAAGGTGAGCAGGGACTGCAGCGCCGCGCGCTGCTCGCTGCTCTCCGCGTGCGGCAGCGCCAGGCGCACGAAGTGCGAGATGGTCTCCAGTTCGCGCCCGTACAACCCGCCGATCCTGTACACCTCCGGCACCACGCGCCCGTCGCGCTTTGCGAAGCGCACGTTGATGCGCTCGCGGAACTCGGGCGGCTGCGCCTCGATGTCGGCCAGGGTCACGCCGGGGTCGTAGTAGTTGACGGCACTGGTGGCCACGATGTCCACACCCGCGGACTGGTTGGTTTGCACCGGCTCGTGGGCGGTGTCGAAGATGGCGTCGTGCAGGCCCGCGAGCAGCGCGTCCACCGGTGTGCCCTCGAGCGGCAGGCGCGCGCCGTTCTTTACCGCGTGGTGCGCCGCGCGTTTGAGCATGTCCGGCGTGAGCGTGGGGGGCGCAAACTTGGCGTGGGTCTGGTGGTGGTACTGCCCGTGGTGGATCCACACCAGTTTGAGGTACTCGTGCACCGCGTCGCGCACGGCGGGGTCGAGCCCGTCGGAATGCAGAAAGATGGCCTCCAGCAGGCGCGCGATGGTGTCGGCGTGGCGGTGCGACTGCTGGAAGGAGATGCCGTTGCCGGCAATGGCGGCGCGGGTCATCAGGAAGGCGAACTGCTTTTCCTCCAGCGAGAGCGCCTCGAACCCCGGCGCCTCCACCCCGATCACCAGGGCGTCGCGGCCGTCGGGGCCGATGCGTTCCAGCTCCCCGATGCGGGGGCGCTCCGTGGCGGGTTGCGTGCGGTCCTTCGTCATGGGGGTGCATTCTACACAGTTTGCGGGCCCTCTGCTACAATCGCCGTGTGAGCAGTAAAGCAAGCAATGTGCCCGCCCGCAAGCCCGCGAAGAAGGATGTCGAGGCGCTGCGGCGCGACATCGAACACCACAACTACCGCTACTACGTGCTCGACGACCCCGAGGTGGCCGACGCCGAGTACGACGCGTTACTGCGCCGGCTGGAGGCCATCGAAGAAGCGTGGCCGGAGTTCCGCACGCCGGACTCGCCCACCCAGCGCGTTGGTGCGGCACCCGCGGAGGGTTTCCAGGTGGTGTCGCGCACCGTGCCCATGCTCTCGCTCGAAAACGCCATGGACGAGGAGGAGCTGCGCGAGTGGCGCGAACGCCTGGAGCGCGTGGTGGGGGAGGTAAGTGACTTTGTGTGCGAGCCCAAGATGGACGGCGTGGCGGTGGAGCTGGTGTACGAAAACGGCGTCCTCGCGCAAGCCTCCACGCGCGGCGACGGGGTGAACGGCGAGGACATCACCGCCAACGTGAAGACCATCCGTGCCATTCCGTTGCGGCTGCGCGCGGAAGGCAAGGGCCCCACGCCGCCGCAGACGCTGAGCGCGCGCGGCGAGGTGTACTTTGCGCTCGCCGACTTCGAGCGCATCAACCAGAAGCAGGCCGACGAGGGTGGCAAGCTCTACGCCAACCCGCGCAACACAGCCGCCGGTTCCCTGAAGCAGCTCGACCCGAAGGTCACCGCCACGCGGCCGCTCAAGTTCTTCGCCTACGGCATTGGCACCTCGGAGAAAACCGGCCTGGATACGCAGTGGGATATCCTGCAGGCGCTCAAGCACTGGGGATTGCCGGTGAACCCGCTCTCGAAGCGGGTCAAGGACGTGGACGAGATCGTCGCGTTCCACGGAGACCTCGAGAAGCGCCGCGCCAAACTCCCGTACGAGATCGACGGCGTCGTCATCAAAGTGAATTCAATCGCCACCCAGCAGGAGGCCGGCACGCGCTCGCGCTCGCCGCGCTGGGCGATTGCCTGGAAGTTCCCGCCCCAGGAGGCGCGCACGCGCGTGCTCGGCATCGAGGTGCAGGTGGGGCGCACCGGCGCGCTCACACCGGTGGCGCGGCTCGATCCCGTGCGCGTGGGTGGCGTCACCGTGTCCAACGCCACGCTGCACAACCAGGACGAGGTGGACAAGAAGGACGTGCGCGTGGGCGACTGGGTGTGGGTGCGGCGCGCGGGGGACGTGATTCCCGAGGTGGTGGCCCCCATCGTCGAACAGCGCGAGGGCTCCCCGCGCAAGTTCAGGTTGCCGTCAAAATGCCCCGAGTGCGGCACGCCGGTGGTGCGCCCCGAGGGCGAGGCCGTCACCCGCTGCCCCAACAGCGAGTGTCCCGCGCAGGTGCTGGGCAAGCTCATCCACTTTGCCTCGCGCGGCGCGCTGGATATCGAAGGGCTGGGGTGGAAACTCATAGAGCAGCTCGTGAACGCCGGCCTCGTCAAGACGCCCGCCGATTTCTACGCGCTGGCCATCGACGACCTGCTCCCGCTGGAGCGCATGGCGGAGAAATCCGCGCAGAACGTCATCGACGCCATCGCGCATTCAAAGAAGACCACGCTGCCGCGCTTCATCTATGCGCTGGGGATTCGCAACGTGGGCGAGACGGTGGCGGAACTGCTGGCCGAGCACGCGGGCAGCGTCGAGGCGCTGCTGGACGCGAGCGCGGATGAACTCGCCGGGATCCACGGCGTGGGCGATGTGATCGCGCAGGAGTTCCGCGCCTGGGCGGACGTGAATCAGAACCTGAAACTCGTCGACCGGCTGCGCAAGGCGGGCATCGAGTTCGCGCAGGTGGAGAGAAAGAGCGACGAGTTTGCCGGCAAGAGCTTCGTCTTCACCGGCGCACTGAGCAAGTTCACCCGCGAAGACGCCGAGGCCGAGGTAAAGAAGCGCGGCGGCAAGGCGTCCAGCTCCGTGTCCAAGACCACCAGCTACGTGGTGGCGGGCGAGAAGGCGGGATCCAAGCTGGAGAAGGCGCGGAAGCTGGGCGTCGAAGTGATCTCCGAAGACGACTTCCTCAAGATGATCGGGCGCTAGGCTTCCTTCGATCGCATGAGGACAATTCTGGCCGTCATTCTGGGTATCGCCGCAACGGAACTGGCGTACGCGGGGGATCCGTGCGCGCATCAATCACTGCTACCGGCCTATTCGCACAACGACTACCGGAACGCACAGCCGCTGCACGACGCGCTGGCGCTCGGCTACCGGGGCGTCGAGGCGGACCTGCTGCGCGTGGACGAGGTGCTGCTCGTGGGGCACGAGCGCGGCGAGCTGGACCCGACGAGGACGTTCGCGCACCTCTACCTGGATCCGCTGTTTGAACAACTGCACAACTGCGGATACATACTCCCCGACGCCACCTCGTTTCTCTTGAACATCGAGTTGAAGGAGAAGGACGAGCATGCGTTTCGCCTGCTGCTGGATGAACTCGAGCGCTATCCGGAGCTCTTCCAACCGCAGGACGCGAACGTGGTTCCCGCCGTCCGCCCTGTCTTGGTGGGATGGTGGCCCGCATCACGACAGCCCTGGCCCGAATACCTCGGCATTCAGCTCGTCGTTCGCGACTCCGGCACGGCCCAGGCGGACGCCGCCGGCCTGCCCGTCGCCCTGATAACGATTCCCTACGGCAGGCGGTTCACCATGGCGGGACGCGGGGGAATACCCGCGACGAGTCTCACCATGCTCGCAGAGGGCCGCAGGCTGGCCGCCGCGTATGGCGCGCCGCTCCGCGTCCACCATGCTCCCGAGAGCCCCCGCGTCTATCGATGGCTGCTCTCCGAAGGTGTCACCCTCATCGGAACCACCGATCTGACCCGCACGCGCACCCTTCTGCTCGACATCCCCGAAACATCACCGTGAGGTGATCTCCGCGGACCCCTTTTGATACGCCCGCCGATCCGGACGTGCGCGTGAACCTGAACGTGTTCGACGTGCACGGGCGTCTCGTGCGCGCGCTGGTGAAGGACCAGGCCGCCCGCGGAGCGCGGGACGTGGTGTGGGACGGCCGCGACGACGACGGCCGGGCGGTGGCGTCGGGCGTGTACTTCTATCGATTGGAGCTGGGGGGGAACACGGTGACGCGTCGCATGACGCTGTTGAAGTAGCCGCGGTCCAGCCCGTGCAGGGTTGACATGGCGGAGGTTCTGACGTTTCCTATGCTCTTCGTGAGTCGCAACGGGGCGAGACAGGGCGACCCGGGAGGGACCGTTGACATGAAGAAGGGCCCGTCGAAGAGTAGCGAGTCTGCATCCGCTTTGATCGATGCGAGAATCGAAGCGCTGGGCGACTGGCGGGGCGAGATGCTCGCCCGCATCCGCGCCGTCATCCGGGAAGCCGACCCCGACGTGGTCGAGGAGTGGAAGTGGGAGAATCCGGTGTGGTCGCACGACGGGCTGATCTGCACCGGCGAGGCGTACAAGAAGGTCGTAAAGATGACCTTCGCAAAGGGAGCCTCCCTGAAGGACCCTTCCGGTCTCTTCAATTCCAGTCTCGAAGGTAAGGTCCGGCGCGCCATCGACATCCACGAAGGCGACGCGCTGGACAAGAAGGCGCTGAAGGCGCTCATTCGAGAAGCCGTGGCCTTGAACAAGTCAAAGGCCTGACACGGGGGGCGCGCTCGTCGCCATGCACACCATCGAACAGCTGAAACCCCCCGCGCGCGACGCCGACCTGCGCGCGCTCGCGCGCCTGCTCAGCGATGCGGTGGAGTCCGGGGCGGCGGTGAGTTTTCTGGCGCCGCTCACCGTCGAGCAGGCCGAAGCCTGGTGGCGGAATGTGCTGGTGTCCCCGGGTGCAATCGTTCTTGTCGCGCGCGGCGGCGACGAAATCGTCGGCACCGTGCAGCTGCACCCCGCGTGGGCGCCCAATCAGCCGCACCGCGCCGAGATTGCGAAGCTGCTGGTGGACGCGCGTTATCGCCGCGCGGGCCTGGGCAGGGCTCTCATGCAATCCATCGAAAATGCGGCGCGCGAGGCGGGGTTTCGTCTGCTGACGCTGGACGCCAAGCAGGGCGCCGCGGCGGAAAGGCTGTACCGCAACACGGGCTGGACCGAGGTGGGAGCCATTCCGCGCTACGCCCTGGATCCGGACGGGGTCACGCCCCACGGCGCGGTGATCTTCTGCAAGGAGCTATGACGAGCCGTCGGGTGCCGCCGCCGGGAACCAGTGGCGCGTTCGGTTGCAGGCCGAGCACACCGAGAGCATCACCGGCACCTCCACCAGCACCCCCACCACCGTGGCCAGCGCCGCACCCGAGTCGGGGCCGAAGAGCGTGATGGCCACCGCCACCGCCAGCTCGAAGAAGTTGCTGGCGCCGATGAGCGCGCCCGGCGCCGCCACCGAGTAGGGAACGCGCAGCTTGCGCATGAGCCAGTACGCCAGCCCCGCGTTGAAGTACACCTGGATCAGAATCGGCACCGCGATCAACAGCACGTGGAACCAGCGCCCCGTGATGTTGTCGGCCTGGAAGGCAAAGATGAGCACCAGGGTCGCGAGCAGTGCGAGCGTGGTGACCGGGTGGAAGGCGGGGAGATACTTCTGTTCGAACCACGCGCGCCCCTTTGAGCGGATCAGCAGCACGCGGCTCACGCATCCCAGCAAGAGCGGGATCACGATGAACGCCACCACACTGTAGAGCAGCACGTTGAAGGGAACCTGCAGGCCGCTCGCACCCGCCACCAGCAGCCCCACGATGGGCGCAAACAGCACTAGCATGATGAGGTCGTTCAGGGACACCTGCACCAGCGTGTAGGCGGGGTCGCCGTCGGTGAGGTACGACCACACGAACACCATGGCGGTGCACGGCGCGGCGGCGAGAATAATGACGCCCGCGATGTACTGGTCGGCCATCTCCGGGCCGATCAGTCCCGCGAACACGTGCTTGAAGAACACCCAGCCCAAGAGCGCCATCGAGAACGGCTTGACCAGCCAGTTGACGAACAGCGTCACCAGGATGCCGCGCGGCCGGCGGCGCACCTCGAACACGCTCGCCAGGTCGATCTTGAGCATCATGGGGTAGATCATCAGCCAGATGAGGACGGCGATGGGCAGGTTGATCTGGCTGTGGCTTCCGAACTCGAGGCCGCGCAACGCGGCGATCACACCGGGAGCGGTCTTGCCGAGCAAGACGCCGGCCACCATGCACAGCCCCACCCACAGGGTGAGGTAGCGTTCGAAGATGTTGAGACGTTTGGCGGGTGTCTGTTCCATTGGATCTCCGGCGTTGAGTCGCCGGAGACGATCTTAACATGCACTCCCACGGCGGGAGTGCATGCTAAGATCACAGGCCGACCGCAGCCGACATGGCTACCGGGCGATCACCATCTTGCGCGCGATCGTCTCTCCCGCCGCCTCGACGCGACAGAAATAGATGCCGCTGGGGAGCAACCGGCCCGCGTTGTCGCGGCCATCGAAGGCCACTCGCCGCAAGGTCCCTTCGCCCAACGTCATTGCCCGAACCCGCCTGCCGGCAACGTCGAACACTTCGAGACGAAGCCGCGACGGTGCGGCTTGCTCGATGTCCAGCCACGTGGTTGCGCTGAACGGATTCGGATAGGCCTGGCCGACGAACAGAGTGCTTTGGTGGATGGGTCCTGACACGCCAACCGGAATGGCCCCGGACGCATCCAGCCGCAGGGCGTAGATGTCGTAGTCGACGGTGTTCCGGAAATCCTCCCACGCCACAATTGCGCCCCCGGCGCCGTCACTCGCCATGGCAGCAGTGCCCTCGTCGCTTCCGGGTGCGGGAGAGATTCCGTTGACGGCCCAAACGGGAGTTCCCGTGGCATCCACGCGCTGGACGTAGGCGTCGTAGCCGACTCCGCTGCGGGTGTCGCCCCAGGAAATGAGCGCGCCGCCGGCGCCATCGGAAACGATCAGGGGAAACCACTGTTCGCCCGCGGCGGTACACACGGCAACACCGTTTGCGGTCCACTGCGGGACGCCCAGGTTGCTGACGCGCTGGACGTAGATGTTGTAGTCGGTGCCGTTTCGATAGTCGTACCACGTGATGATGGCTCCGTTGGCGCCGTCGGAAGCCATCGTGGGGCCGGACTGGAAGCTCGGCGCGATACACACGGCGATTCCGTTTGCTGTCCATTGCGGGCTACCCAGCGCGCTCACGCGCTGCGCGTAGACATCCCCGCCGGGGCCGTTGCGGCCGTCCAGCCAGGTGACGATCGCGCCCCCCGCGCCGTCCGAGAGGATCACGGGCGCTATCTGGCCGGCCGAGAGGCCACAGAGGATAACACCGTCGGCCGTCCACTGGGGAACTCCCGCGGCGTTCACCCGTTGCGCGTAGATGTCATTGTTGCCACCACCTCGACCGTCCTGCCACGCGATGATCGCACCACCGGCGCCATCCGTATCGATCACGGGCAGCGTCTGGTGGTTGGCGGCGGTGCAGATGGCCACGCCGTCGATCGTCCACTGTGGAGTCCCGGAGGCGTTGATCCGCTGCGCATGGATGTCGGTATACCCGCTGCCGCTGCGGTAGTCATGCCACGTGATGATCGCGCCGCCGGCACCGTCCGAGACCATCGGCGTTCCCACCTGTTCATCGGCCGCGGTGCAAACGGCGACCCCGTCGGCCGTCCATAGAACGGTTCCCGCAGCGCTCACCCGCTGCGCGTAGAGGTCGGCGCTGGTCCCGTTGCGGTAGTCGGTCCAGGCGACAATCGCCCCGCCCGCGCCGTCGGAGACGATGGTGGGCTGCGACTGCACGCGGTCGTTGGTGCACAGCGCCACCCCGTCGAGTGTCCACAGGGGATTGCCGGTGGCGTCGATACGCTGGGCGTAGATGTCGGAGCCCCCGCTGCGGTAGTCCCCCCACGCCACAATGGCGCCGCCGGCGCCGTCCGGGACGGTGACGGGACCGGTCTGGTTTTCCACGGCCGCGCTCACCGGGCTGCCGCCGGGGGTCCAGGCCGAACGGGCGGACCGGGGGAGTCCGGGAATCAGAAGTGCCAGGATGAGGACGATGGGCAGGTATCGCATGGGAACCTCGCGGTCAATGACGTGTAGTGCAAAGCGGTCGGGAACGTCACGAAAGGTAGGACGGTCGGACGGCTGTGCCGTCACGAGAATTGTTCGAGGGTTTCCGCGGCAGCTGGTTTGCCCTGGGTCTTGCCTTCCTTGTCCGGATGGTTTTGCGCCCGGGCGGATGCCACGGTGAGCGCCACGGCAAGTGTCACGAGAACGAGAGTGCGTTTCATGTGTCAGCGGCCCCTTGTTGTTGCAATGAGCGCCGGGCCGCGGGTGGCCCGGCGCCCCGCATCATCGGACGTCACCAACCCGAGTTCAAGGGGAACGCATGTTTGCCAGTGTCAATCCGTTGACACCTGCACCCGCGCGCCCGCGTGGGGTCTATCGCGCCGGTGCAGAACGGGTTGCGCGCTTTCGCGGGGCGCCGCGCGCGTGCCGTGGCCGGCCCGTCCTGCCCGCTGGCGCCGCCGTCCGCAAGGCACAACCCCGGCGCCACCATGAACTTGCGCCCGCGGGTCGCTGAACGGCACGCCGCGTGCCTCTGTCTGTGCCCGACACGCGGGCGTTTGCCCGCGTGCCGCAACAACCAGGTGGGAAAGGGAGGATGACGATGAAGAGGCTCTTTCTGGTTCTGATATTGGCAATGATGGTGGGGGCGTGCGGGGAGTCTTCCACCGATGTCGACACCCGCCGCGGCGGCAGTCCCCGCGGCGGCAGCAGCGGCGGCGACGGCGGGTTCGTCCCGCCCGACACCGTGATCAAGACCGAGCACGCGACCCTCAACGCGTACAAGCCCGGCAACCCCGGCGCGATTGCGCCCGTACGCGATCTCACGGCGACCGCGTCGTTCAACGATGCTCTGGCAATTGCGGCGACGTTCGGCTATTCCTTCGACCCCACGGCCCTCACCGTGGCGAGCGGGCGCACCGACGACGGGCGCGCGGTGCTGGTTGCGCTGGGGGCGTTGCGGGGCGGTGACGGGGGCGGCCTCGCGGTCTACCTGCGCGTGGACGACCGGGAACGGTCGTTCCCCTTGCGCCTGACCGATCGTGACCAGAGCGGATTCGAGGTTCTGCAGGATGCCGGCAAGCAGGAGACAGGGCCCCAGAACCGGCCCTGGTACTACGGCGACCTGTTGAACTGTCTGCAGTACGTGGTCGCGGATTTGACCGCCTGCCGCCAGTCGTGTCAGTGGTGCGGTCCCATTTGCGACCTGCGCGCACTCGTGAATCTGGTGGTGTGTGTTCTGGTCTACATGTTGTAGGCTGTTCCGGCGCGGAACGAGCGACTGGAATGATCGTCCCATGGGGTATTCGTGAGCCGAAGCAAGATCTTGATCGTGGCGTTTCTGGTGCTGTCCGCGGTGATCCAGTTTCTGGTTCACCGCACGGGAGGGCCGTCGCGCACGTCTTCGGGGCCGAAGGCGGGCGCGGCGGCCCCCGCGCTTTCGCTCACCGACCCCAGCGGCCGCGCCGTGGCGCTCAGCGACTTCCGCGGCAAGTTCGTGATTCTCGACTTCTGGGCCACCTGGTGCGCGCCGTGCATGGCGGAGTTCGGCGTGCTCGATCCCTGGTGGAAGAAGCAACGCGAGAGCGGACTCGCCAACGACGTCGTGTTGATCGCCGTCAACGTGCGGGAGTCCCGCGAGCACGTGCAGGACTTCCTGTCGCGCAGCCCGCTCCCGTTTTCGGTGCTCCTGGACGAGGACGGCGCCGTGGCGCAGGAGTACGGCGTGGAGGTGCTGCCCACGCTGGTGATCATCGACCGCCACGGCGTGGTGGTGGACCGGAACACCGGCTACGACCCCTCGGTGGGCGCCAAACTCACACGGCAATTGCAGGAACTGATGCAGGAGGAGCAGACGCCGTGACGCCCGTTCAGGCCACCGGACTCGGCAAGACCTTCACCGGGAACTTCGGCCGCGCGCCCTTCACCGCGCTGGGAGACGTGTCGTTCGAGGTCCGCCCCGGCGAGATCCTCGCCTTCCTCGGCCCCAACGGCGCCGGCAAGACCACCACCATCAATCTGCTGATGGGATTTCTCACCCCGTCGCGCGGTCAGGCCACCCTGTTCGGCTTTCCGCCCTCGGACAGCCGCGCGCGCGCGCGCCTGGGATTCCTGCCCGAACACTACGCGTTCTATCCCTTTCTCTCCGCCACGCGGTTGTTGCACTACTTCGGGCGCCTGCACGGCATCGAGAAGATTGAAAGAACCAAACGCGTGGACGAACTGCTCTACAAACTGGGCCTCGCCGATGCGAAAGACCGCGCGGTGGGCAAGTACTCGCGCGGTATGCGCCAGCGCGTGGGCATCGCGCAGGCGCTCATCAACCGTCCCGAGCTCTTGATTCTCGACGAGCCCACCTCCGGCTTCGACCCGGTGGGGCGGCGCATGGTGCGCGATCTGCTGCTCGAACTCAAGCACCAGGGCACGGCGGTGTTCCTGTGTTCGCACATCCTCTCGGAAGTCGAGAGCATCTGCGACCGCGTCATCATCATCGATCGCGGGCGCGTGGTGCGGCAGGGAACCCTGGAAGAGGTGATCGGCGAGAGCCGCGGCGTCGAGGTCACCTTCCGCGACAGCGGCGATGCGGCGGGGCAGCGCCTGACCGCGATGGGCCTGAAGCCCGCCGGCGCCGGCACCGTCACCGCCCCCGACGAAGACACCGCCCAGCGCGCGCTCGACGCCATCCGCGCCGCCGGCGGTGTCATCACCGGCTACAAACCCGCGGCGCGCACGCTGGAAGAAGTGTTCATCCAGGATGTCACCGGCACTGCCGCGCCGGAAGCGGAGCGTGCGCCATGATGCAGCGCATGTTCGCGGTTGCGGAGATCACCGTCCGGCGCCTCATGAAGAGCCGGCTCCTGTGGATCGGCGTGGTGGGCTCGCTGCTCATCATCGGACTGTTCATGACCTCGGTGGTGGGCATGGTGCGCATGCTGGCCGCGGGCGAGGTGGTATCCGGCACCATGCTGATGCAGGTGCTGGGCACCATCATCACGTTTCTCGGCGCGCTGGCGCAGTTGATCGCCATCTTCGTGGGCGTGAGCGTGGTCAAGCGCGACGTGGTGGAGGGCACCGTGGCCAGCGTGCTCTCCAAGCCGGTGTCGCGCGGCGAGTACATTGCGGCCAGCTATGCCGGGGCGGCCGTCTACCTGTTGATGATGTGGGCGTTGTTTGCGCTGGTGCTCACGCTCTTCGCCGCCGCCTTCAAGAGCACGCTCAGCGGCACGGCGTACCTCACCATGTTCGCGCGCTACCTGGTGTGCGTGATGACCATGGCCATCGCGTTCTCCTTCTCCATCCGCTTCCATCCCTGGGTGGCCGTGCTGCTCACCTTCGTGGTGTTGCGCGGCACCGCCACCGTCAACGGGATCGCCGCCGTGATCGGCGCCCTGGGCGGCAACGTGCCGGACGCGGTGGTGAAGGTGCTGTCCTATCCGTTCCCGGTTCTGGGCGCGCTGGACAGCGTGGCCGATCGCCTCACGCGGGGCTCGCTGACGGAGCACTCCGCCGGACTCGGCTTCCTGCACATCGTCGACTACGGCCTGGTGATGGCGGTGCTGGCCTACCTCCTGTTCCGCGGCCTGGAGATCAACCGCGTGCGCGACTAGGCAAAGAAAAAGCCGCGCCCCCGTGCGGGAAGCGCGGCTTCTCTCCGGAGCCAATCCCCGGCGTTACTTCTTCTCGGACTTTTCCTTGTCGTCCTTGGCGGCTTCCTTGCGGTATGCCTTGAGGATGCTCACCGTTTCCAGCGGGACGTCGTTCATGCCCGCCTTGTTGCCCGTCTTCACCTTGCCGATCTTGTCCACCACTTCCTTGCCTTCGATGACCTTGCCGAACACGCAGTAGCCGAAGCCGCGCTGCGTGTTGTCGGTGTGGTTCAGGAAGGCGTTGTCGGTCGTGTTGATGAAGAACTGGCTGGTGGCGCTGTGCACCGCGTTGGTGCGGGCCATGGCCACGGTGTACTTGTCGTTGGTGAGCCCGTTGCCGGCCTCGTTGTCGATGGGGGGCTTGCCCGCCTTCTGGGTCATGTCGGGCGTGAAGCCGCCGGTCTGGATCATGAATCCGTCGATGACCCGGTGGAAGATGAGGCCGTCGTAGAAATGGTTATCCACGTACCAGAGGAAGTTCTGCACCGACAGTGGCGCCTTGTCCGGGTACAGCTCCATCTCCATCGTGCCCATTGAGGTTTCCAGAACAACCACGGGGTAGCCTTTCTTGTTGTCGGCGCTGTCCGCCGCGCCCACGGTGGGAGCACCGATCGCGACGGCCACCAGCGCCAGCGTTGTTACAAACCGTTTCATCGTTTCCTCCGGTGGATTGAAGCGGGTCGAAATGGCTCGGCGGAACGTCCGGCCCGCCATTCCGCCCAATCTATCGGATGGCGGGGGCCTCGTCAAGGTGTGCCGGGGCGGCCGGGGGCCCAAGCCGATCATTGCAAGTCGGTGGCCGGTCGCCTATTATCATGGCATGGGACAGCGCAACCGCGTGTTGATCGGCTCCTGGCTGGTGGTCTGGGGTGTCCTGTTGCTGCTGGTGAGCAACAAGGTGCTGCTGGGCTGGGAGCACATCTGGCCGGGCATCCTCATTGTCAGCGGCGTGGTCATGCTGCGCGTGTTTCAGAAGCGCCTGGACTTCGGCGTGGTATTTGCCGCCACCTGGGCCATCCTGCTGGGCGCGTTCCTCACCGCGTTTTCCCTGGGACTGATCGAGTGGGGCAGGATGGGCCTGCTGTGGCCCGCCATCCCGCTGGTCATCGGCATCGCCTGTTTTGCGGCCGGCAAGGTGGTCGCCTCCAATGCCGGCATCGTGGTGGGCGCGCTGGTCATCCTGATGAGCGCCACGTCGTTTCTGTACAAGACCGGGGTCATCAGCGAGCGCGTGGCCGGACCGTTCATTCGCTTCTGGCCGCTGGTGCTGGTGCTGGCCGGCTTCGTGCTGATGAAGCGCAGCGCAAGACTGCTGGAGCCCGGTGCGGGCACGCCACCGGCGACGCGCATCAACCCGTTCGACGCGGGTGCGCTCTCCAGTGATGTCGAAGACGAGATCTTTGCGCGCGTGCGCGCCACCACCGGTTCGCGCGGCGCCGCCGCGGTGCTGGTGACCGAACTCAAGAAGCGATTCGAGCGTTTCGCCTGGGTGGGGGTCTACCGCCTCAGCGGCGACACGCTCACCCTGGACGAGGCCGAGTACGTGGGCGCACCGCCCGAGCACCGTCGCATTCATCTTTCCGAAGGCGTGTGCGGCGCGGCGGCGAGCGAGCGCGTCACCCAGGTGGTGCCGGACGTGTGCAGCGACCCGCGCTACCTCGCGTGCAGTCCCACCGTGAAGTCCGAGATCGTGGTGCCGATTTTCCATCGTGGCACGCTCATCGGCGTGCTGGACATCGACAGCGATTCTCCGGACGCGTTTTCCGACGACGACCGGCGATTCCTGGAATCGCTGGTCGCCAAGGTGTCGCGGATGATCCGTGAGGAGCCCGTCGCCGCGGCGTGATCCCCGAGGCTCCGGGAGGTGCGTCATGCGCTCCCGATTTGTGATTCTGCTGGCCGCCCTGGCCGTTCTTGCATCCTGCGGCAACGACGACACTGCCACCAACCCGCCGCCGCTTGCCCAACCCGACACCACTACGCCGCGCGACAACCAGGAAGCCGAAGAGGCCGCCCTGTGGCTCTCGGGCGAGTTACTGGCGCCGCAGGACCTCTACGAAACCATCCGCGACGACCTCGCCGTTATTCGGAGCGAGTACCTCGACAGCATCCCGGAAACCGGAACTACCTTCTTCCCGATCTGGGTGGTCACGGAGATCATCATTTACCCCGACGAAGTCACCTGGGAGAAGCTCCGCAACCACGAGCCCAACGCGGTCGACTCGCTGAACACGGTGTTTCACGCGACGGAGCTCGATTCGCTTCGCATCGGGGTCCACCTGCTCGGCATTATCACGTTCGAAGGCCGGCTGCATCCTCAGCGGCTGTCGGAGATCTACGCCGCGCAGCACGGGGTGATCTTTGCGGAGCCGAACGGCTACGCGGGTGATTGGAGCAATGTCTACCCGTGGGAACACAACGGCAAGATGACCTACCTGTTCCGGCTGGGCGGTGGGGATTGTCCGTCGGGATGTACCGAGAACACCTTCTGGTACTTCCGCCGCGTGGCTGGACAGACCGATTATGTGGGAACGTTCGTGTGGCCCGGCGACCCCGAGCCGAACTGGTGGGCTGAGGCGAAAGCCGCGTTTCTCTACTTCCGGACGGGGAGCTAGCGGGACAGCTTCATCGCCAGCGCGGCGATATCCAGCGCGTTGAGTGCGGCACCCGGGCGCAGGTTGTCCGCCACGATCCACATCCATACGCCCGCGGGGTTGTCCGGGTTGGTGCGGATACGGCCCACGGTCACCGCGTCGGGGTCGGGGTTGAAGCGCGGCGTGGCGTAGCCGTCGATGCGCTCCTCAACGATCAAGCCCACCTCGGCCCGCAGCAGCTTGATGATCTCCTCGCGCGTGGTGGGACGCGCGCACTGCACGTACACCGCTTCGGAGTGGACGTTGACCACGGGCACGCGCACCGTGGTGGCGGTCACGGCCAGGCCGGGATCGCCGAGTATCTTGCGGCTCTCCAGCACCATCTTCTGTTCTTCCACCGTGAAGCCGTCGTCGCAGAAGACGTCGATCTGCGGCACCACGTTGAATGCCAGCGGGCGCGGAAAGCGCGACGGGCGCTCGCCCGGTCCCGCGTCGAGGCACGCGCGTGAGTCGTCGAGGAGGTCGTCGATGCACGCCAGGCCCACGCCGGAGGCGGCCTGGTAGGTGGAGACCACAGCGCCGCGCACGCCCACCGTGGCGTGCACCGGGGCCAGGGCGCGCACCAGCGGAATGGTGGAGCAGTTGGGGCTGGCGATGATGCCGGAATCGGGCCGCTCGGCGATGGCGTGCGCGTTGACCTGCGGCACCACCAGCGGAACCTCGGGCTTCATGCGGAACGCGCTGGACTTGTCGATGACCAGGCAGCCCTGCTCGGCCGCGCGCGGCACGTGCCCGTCGCTGGTTTCCGCTCCCACCGCGAAGAACGCAATGTCGGTTGACGAGAAGTCGTAGCCGTGCAGGCTCTGCACCGCGGTTGCCTTGCCGCGGATGGTGATGGTGGTTCCCGCGGAGCTTTCGGAGGCGAGAAGGTGAACGTCGCCGAAGGCGGGGGCGCGCTCCTCGATGAGGCGAATGAGTTCCCGGCCCACGGCGCCCGTGCATCCCACGATGGCGACCGTCGGGTTCCTGCGCAGGTTCCACTTCACCCGCCGGATCCCCGCTTCAGTTCGCCGAGTTCGCCCGGCGGATCCAGTTGCGACGCATCCGGTCCGACCGCGGTCGAACCCGGTGTTTCCGGAGCCATGATCTCGATGATCACCGAGCGCTGGTGGGCGTACTCCACGTCGCCCGGGCGCAGCCACTTGCCGCCCAGGTGGGCGGCGTCGTTCCAGCTGATCTTGGAGAAGTGACGGGGGCGCGGACCCTGGCGCGCGGGATCCCACTCGAACACGCCGGGCACGTCCTTGAGCATGATGCAACGCGCGGCACCCAGTTCGGCCGCGAGGAAGATGGCGGTGAGATCCGAGCCGCCGCGTCCGAGGACATTGGGACGCCCGTCGGCGCCGCAGCCGATGAAGCCGGGGAACACCACCACGCGGTTCTCCCGGAACGCGTCGCGAAACGCGCGCGCGTTGACCGCCGCCGGTGTGGCGTCGAGCGGCGACCCGCTGCACACAAAGGAAACGTCCCACGGCATGCGCGCCGTCGCCTCCACACCGGCGCCCTGCAGCGCCAGCGCGAGTTCGGTGGTGGTCTGCATCTCGCCCAGGCCCAGGTAGAACGCGAACGTGTCCGGATCCGGTTGCGGGCAGCGGTCGAGGGCCTTGTTCTGCAGCGCGTCGGTCTGATTCTTGAACGCCGACACGACGGCCACCACGCGGTCGTACGACGCCAGGTAGCGCGACACCTCGCGCACGGCGATGGGCATGGCGCCTTCGTCGGTCAGGACCGAGCCGCCAATTTTGAGTATTACAAGGGACTGCGAGGGCATGTTGGATTCAAAAAAAAGGGACGGTTTCCCCGCCCGGGAAGGCCGGTCACACCCGGCCCGGCGGGGGCAGCAAGAAACGTGCAACCTGGTGCGCCGGCACGATCTTTGGGCGCCGATCCAGCCGGTCAGCGGGTTCGCGCCGGCCCGCCGGTCAACAAGCGGTTGTGGTGTCGGGGGATGGGCGCGCGACCCGATTCCGGTCGCGCACCCGCGGCCCCGGCAACCCCTGCCGGGCGCGATCGACCGCACCGGAGAAACTTGGCCAAAGTTCCCATGCGCCGGGTAATCCGGCGCGCATCCGGGGGGACCGCTTCAGCCCGCCGTGATCGAATTTGACCGCCCCGGGGCCGTCCGCATAGTATCCGCTACATGAAGGACTTCCTCAAGCGGAACCTCCTGGGCGGGGGAGGACCCCCGGCCCGTGGCGAGCGGTTCCGCGGGAAGGTGGTGGTGGTGACCGGCGCCAGCGCCGGCATCGGCCTGGCCACGGCGGTGGCGTTCGCCGCCGAGGGGGCCAGCGTGGCCCTGCTCGCGCGCCGCGAGAAGGAGGGCAACGACGCCCTGGAGCGCGTGCGCCGCGCGGGCGGCGAGGAAGCCCGCCCCATGTTCGTGCAGACCGATGTCGCGGACACCGCCCAGGTGCAGGCGGCATTCGCGGCCATCCGCGACGCCTTCGGGCGCGTGGACGCGGCCTTCAACAATGCCGGCGCCATGCACAAGGGCGCGCCCATGGCCGCGCTGGGCGAAGACGACTTCGACCGCGTCATGGCGGTGAACGTCAAGGGCGTGTGGCTGTGCATGCGCGAGGAGATCGCGCTCATGGAGCAGAACGCCCCCAAACACGGCGCGGCCATCGTCAACATGGCCAGCATGTCGGGCGTGGTGGGGGTGGCGCGGCTCGCTTCGTACACCGCCAGCAAGTACGCCGTCATCGGTCTCACCAAGAGCGCCGCGCTCGACTACGCGACGGCGGGAATCCGCATCAATGCGCTGTGTCCGGGCTACGTGCGCACGGACATGACGCGTCCTGTGCCCGACGAGCGGGTGAAGCAGCGCGTTCCCGTGGGCTACATGTCGGAACCGGAAGAGATGGCAGCCGCCGTGCTGTGGATGTGTTCCGACGAGGCCCGCTACCTGGTGGGCCACGCCATGGTCATCGACGGTGGCGTGACCGCCGGTTGAATTGCCGCGGCGCCCGCGGCGTGTGCAGTCCCATACGAACCCGAAAGACATTCCAACCGTGAGCGACACATTGTTCAGCAAGCTTCCCGCACGGAAGATCGCCGTGCTGTTTCACGAACGTGACCAGCACCGCAACCCGTCCGCCTACCTGGTCCACCACCTTGCCGGGTTCTGGAAGGAAGACGGGCACGAGGTCATCTACCTGTACGGGACCCGGCGCTTCGTGCCGGCCGACATCGTGCTGGTCCACGTCAACCTCTCGGTGGTGCCCGACGCGTACCTCGAGTTTGCGTCGCGCTATCCCATTGTGCTCAACGGCCGCATCCGCGACATCCGCAAGTCGACCTTCAGCAGCAACCTGGTGCGCCCCGGCGACGCGTGGGAAGGGCCGGTGATCGTCAAGTCGGACTTGAACTACGCCGGTGCGCCGGAGCGCGCGTTGCAGCGCACGCGGCTCGAGCAGCGCTGGCGCGTCCTGCGCGCGGTGCGGCGGCGCGTCGATCACCTGCGCGGGGCGTCCGCGCCCTTCGGCGAGTCGTTCGACTACCAGATCTTCGACCGCGCGGCGGACGTGCCGCCGCGGTTCTTCGCCGACCGCCACGTGATCGTGGAGAAGTTCCGTCCCGAGCTGGAAGACGGCCTCTACCACGTGCGCATCTACATGTTCCTGGGCGACCGCTGGTCGTGCACGCGCGTTGGCACCCGCAAGCCGGTGGTGAAATCGGAGCCGGACGCGCGCACCGAAACGGTGGAACCCTCGCCGGAAGTGGTGGCGTGGCGCCAGGAACTGGGCCTCGACTACGGCAAGCTGGACTACGTGGTGAACGACGGCGAGGTGGTGCGGCTGGACATCAACAAGACCACCGGCGCGTCGACCTACATGGACGACGAGACGCGGCGGCGCAATCGCCGCCGGCAGGCCGAGGGACTGTACTCCTACTTCTCAGCCTGACGCGGGCGCCGTGTCGACCGGCTCCGCGTAGGTGACGTGCGCGATGGCGGCGGGGAGCAGCTGTGGGAAGCGCAACTGCGTTCGCCGGTAGCGGTCCACGTTGCGGCTGGTGAGCAGAACGGGGCGCAGCACCCCCTTGTCGTTGGGGCTGATGGCCACCTCTCCCACCTGCGTCCGCGAATCGCCCCCCGGAAACGGCCGGAACCCCAGCGTGCCCCCGGTGGCGCGCTGCGTCATGCGCACCCCGCGCACCACGTCCGCCAGGTGACGCTCGGTCATTTCTCCCGCCTGGCTGTAGCGCGCGATTCTCTCCAGCGCCTCGGCATCGTCGCACGCGCGCCCCAGGAAACGCCGCACGTTCTCCAGGTCCTGCGGCGAGGGCGACAGCGCGGCCACGTCCCGCGCCAGCCGCGCGCGGTCGATCGCATAGCCGGACAGGTCGAACGTCTCGGACTCCACCAGCGCTTCCACGCGCGCTCCCATGCCGGTCTCGTCGATCAGGCGGCGGAGCGCACCCACATAGACCATCGTATCGGCGACGGGAATGTCGTTGGTCACGAGGCCGCAGACGTTGTCGATGACCAGGGTGAAGTGCGCGCCAGGCGGGTAGATCTCGGACACGCGATTGCCAAAGGCGCCGATCTGGGAGAGGATGCACAATTCGGAGAACCCCACGCGGAACACCAGACCGGTATCCTGCGGTTCGATGCTCGCGTGGTAGCCGGCGCCGATGTCGTAGTAGAAGCGCACCGCTTCGCCGGCGCGGATGTTGCCGGCCAGCAGATCGACGGTGGCGTCTCGGAAGGGTGCGGTGCGGCCCCGGCTCAGGTAGCAGAACTCGCGGCTGGTGAGGATGGTGAAGATCTCGCCGGCGAGGGCATCCGCGTCGCCGGTCGCCATGCGCGCGGCGGGTGGCGCCGCGCGCAGGCGTTCCATGATCTTCGCGATGTACTCGGCGACGGGATCGTTCATTCCGCGTCCCGGTAGCGATGCCCTCGGCGGCGGCCGGTCATCGCGGCGTCAGCCGTCCAGCTTCCCGAGCAGGTCCTTCGCCTTCTTGAGGCGCTGCGGGCGATCCTTCGCAAAGCGGCGGATGCCTTCCAGGATCCACTTCGGTGAGAGGTGCGCCTCTTCGACCACCTCGTCCACCGAGCCACCGGTGCGCCAGCGGTTGTCCCAGTCCGAAGAGAGGGTGTAGTCGGCGCCGACACCCGCGTCGAGCCAGTCGCCCATTAGACGCCGCGCGCGGTTGGTGACCGCCATGGCATCCATGCGCTCGTGTGCGGGGTAGACCGACTCGCGGTAGGCCGCGTCCTGCAGCGCAAACAGCTGCGGGCTGATGGCCGCCACGATCTTCACGTTGAGCCCCTCTTCGTCCAGCCTGGGGAGCACCTTGAGCATGTTGTTGGTGGTCGACGTGCCCTGCACCAGCACCACGCCCATCCTGGGTGCGCCCTTCTTGTAGGGACGAATCACGTACGCGCCGCGGGCCGCCTCGAAGTGCGAGTCCATGCCCAGCTTCTCGCGGTCCGGAATCTCCACGGCGGGGCGTGTGAGGTGCAGCGCGATGATGGGCGCGCCGGTCTTGAGCGCGGCCGCGATGACCACCGGCACTTCGTTGTACTCCCACGGGTGCACGTCGATCACGTGCCCGTCGGGGAAGAGTTGCGTCACCCCCGGTGCGAAGATCCCGAAGTGCGTGCGCGAATCCTCCGCGGTCTCGGGACCGCTGTGGCCCGCCACCCACAGCACCTTGCCCACCTTGAGCTGCGAGTCCTGCGCCATCTGGCTGAAGAGCCGCATGGGGCCGTACTTGAGGTACACGAACGACCCGTAGGTGGAACAGGTGCCGTAGAAGCCGTTGTAGTCCTCCAGCGGCGTGCGCGAGAAGTTGACCGACGCGAGGCCGCACGAGATGCCCGCGTTGGCAAACTCGGTGATGCCCTGCGGCAGCAGCGAACCCTCGGGGTTGGTGTCGCGGTTGTACCAGCCGTAGCCCTTGCTGTTGCCGAAATCCTTCGCGAACCCGGAGATGTTGGTGGAATCCGCGAGGTCGGCGCTCATGGCCATGAACAACGGCCGCCCGTAGTTCTCGCGGCACCATGCGTTGACCCACGCGCCCCATTTGGCCAGTGCGGCGCGGTTGGGCTGCTTGTCGCCGGGCCTGGCCCACATCTCCGCGGGGTACTTGCGGAAATCGGTGAGCGCGGGGTCGCCGGCTGGATTCTTCGACACGTCGAAACGGAAGGTGGAGATCTCCTCCGGCACCGAGTCGCCCAGCTCGATGAGCCGCTCGCTGACGTACTCCACCAGCGCCTTGTCGGCGCGGATCACGTCGGCCACCATCTTGAGGTTGGCGCGCGCCTGCTCCTTGATGGCGGCGGCGTCGCTGGGCGCCGCCTCGCCGAAGCCCTCGAACTTGACGCCGTACTTCTCCATGAACGGTTTCTTGGTGTTCCAGAACAGCTCGCTGTTCATGGCGTGCGGGCTGCCGTGCGACTTGTTGTCGTACTTGAGGTACTCGCGGCCCTTGCGCGTGCGCATGAACATCATGCTGGGGCGCTTTTCCGGATCGGAAGCGAAGGCCATCTCCAGCATGGCGCGGGTCACGTCGGCCCAGTCGCTGCCGTTCTTTGCCTCCACCACGCGCCATCCGCGCGAGCCGAACCAGTCGCGCGGGCTGCCGTACACGAACGACGAGAACGCGTTGTCGTCGATGCCGAAGTCGTTCCAGTCGATGATGTAGTGCAGGTTGTTGAGCCCGAGCCCGTACGCGGAGTTGAGCGTTTCGTGCACGCCGCCCGGGGTGAGGCCGCCCTCGCCCTCGATGGCGAACACCTTCACGCCCTCGGCGCCGGCGCGCTTGAGCGCAAACGCCTGGCCCGCCGCCGGCGGTGAACCATGACCCGACGGGCCGGTGTTGGCCTTGAAGAAGAGCGTCTTGCCCTCCATCTCGGCGTGCCCGGGCAGGCCGCCGTTACGGCGGAACTCCAGCAGGTCCTCCCACCACACCATGCGGTCCTCGGGGATGAAGTAGCGCTTGTCTTTGGTCTGCTCGAACTTGATGCGCAGTGTCTCCGCCAGCACGGGGAGTGTCGCGTAGACCAGCGGCGCGGTGTGTCCCGCCACCAGCGCAAAGCGGTCGCCGAATGCCTTTTCCGGGTGGCGGATGTCCCAGCGCATGGCGCCGCTCATCAGCATGGTGAGCATGGCGTGCACCTTGGAGCGCGAACCGCCGGGGTGACCGCTCTGCCGGTAGTTCAGCATGAGGTCGATGTACTGGTCGATGCAGTCCTTGAGTTTCTCCCAGTGGGGAAACTGCTCGGACTGCTGCCGGAAAGCCTGTTCGATGTCGTGAATGGAGCCGGGCTGTGCGCCCTTATGACGTTGATCGACTGCCATGGATGGATCCTTCCCGGATGGGACGAGTGGTGCGACCTGTGCCGCAAGATTAGCGCGCCCGGCGGCCGGTGTCAAACATCCGGGACCGGGCGTTGGCGGGGGATATCTGTCCGGGGCTCAGAAGTTGCGCGATAAGGTGACGCCGCGGCGGCCGTCGTGAAAGTCGACGCCGAGGTGCCATTCGCGCCCGTCGCGCGGCTCGCCACCGTCGTGCGTGGAGATGACCTGCCGGGCGCAACCGACGCCCAGCAACGCGCCCACGGCGACGTCGGACAGCCAGTGCGCGCCCAGGACGATGCGCGAGTAGCCCATGGCGGTTGCGGAGCCGTAGGCGAGAACCGGCACGATGCCGTGGGACGGGTACTGGTGCGCGAATACGGTGGCCACGGCGAAGGCGCTGGAGGTGTGCCCCGAGGGGAACGACAGGAAACCCCGTCCGGGAATGCCGTCGTCGTCCGCGAAGGCGCCCGGGCCGGCCCAGTCGCCCGCGTACTCGTGGGCCTCGCGCGGCCGCTCGCGCCCCGCGGCCCACTTGAGCGCGCCGGTCCACACGCCGGAAGTAATGATGGCTTCGGTGAGCATCATGCTGGTTTGCCGCTCCCGCGCCGAGTCCGTCACCAGGCCCACCAGTCCGATGCCGGCCACCAGCGCCACCGTGTTGCGGGCCGTGGGGAGGTCCGAGATCCAGCGCGCGGGTTCGTGCAGACCGTTGTCCGCGATGAACGAGGGGGAGGCCAGCGCGTCGCGGGTCATCGGGTCGAGGACCACCAGCGCTGCGATCCCCGCGAGGCCCAGCGAGAAGCGGGCCGGGTCGTTGCGGGCGAGCTGGAACGGGTAGCCGGCCTGGGCGGAGAACTCACCGGCCAGGCGACCGGCAAAGGAAGCCAGGTCGGCGCAGGCGGAGCCCGGCGCGAGACCGGCGAGGGCGCATGCAAGGCACGCCGCCCGAAGGCGAAATGTCGTCACGAAAGTGATCCTGTCCGCAGGGGATCCGAAAAGGCTGGTACGACAATTATGCGGGACGGCCGCGGCCTGCGCAAGGCCCGGATTGGCGCCCCCGCGGGGGGGCAATCGGGACGATCAGGAAGCCGCGCGCCGCGAGAACTCGGTGAAATTCTCCACCTGGTGGGCGGAGTAGGCGCGCAGGTCGACCACGATTCCGGCCAGGAGGTCCCGGGCGGGCGAGGCCGCGAAGCGCGCCAGGGTGTCGTCGGCGCGGGTGAGATGGCGTTCGATGGCCTGGTGGGTCTGCGCGATGGTGTCGTACTCGTGGCACAGGTCCACGATGAAACGCTCGTTTTCCGGGTTGAAGTCCGCGGACTCGATGATCTGCACCAGCCGCTCGCGGTGCCCGTCCTTGAGCGCGTCCAGCACGCGGATCATGGGCAGCGCCAGGTAGCCGTTGCGCAGGTCGCAGTCGAACGACTTCTGCGGGTTGTCGAGCATGTCGTCGAGGTCGTCGATCATCTGGAAGGCCATGCCCAGGTTCCAGCCGAAGTGTCCCAGCGAGTCCGCGTACCCCGAGCCGGAGGCAATTGCGCCCGCCTTGCACGCCAGTGCGAACAGCGACGCGCTCTTCTCGGAGATGATCTCGTAGTACTGCGCCTCGTTCAGGGAGAAGTCGTACTTGTGGGTGGTTTCCAGGCTCTCTCCGCGCACCAGCACGCGCAGCGTGCGGATGAACTCCGGCATCGCCTCGGGCGCGCCGCTCTTCTGCACCAGGTCCAGCGCCTCGGCGAGCGCGAAGTCCCCCGTCAGCACCGACGCATAGTTGCCGTACTTGAGTCTTGCCGACAACTTGGTGCGGCGCATGTCCACCTGGTCGATGACGTCGTCGTGGAACAGCGTGGCCAGGTGCACCAGTTCCACAGCGCCCGCCAGCTTGATGAGCGCGTCGTCCATCTGTTCGATGTCGCCGCCGTCGGGCGCCTTGGCCGACAGCACCACCAGGATGGGGCGCAGGCGCTTGCCGCCGTTGTTGAAGCTCTCCAGCGCAATGTTGGCCTCGCGCAGCTGGTTGTCGCGGATGCGGTCCACCACCAGCGCGTTGCAGCGGTCGATGATGTCGCGGAGCACATCGTACTTCTTGAGCGCGTGGATCATTCGGTTTTTCTCTTTTCTCAGGAGAGGGCGTTTTTTACCCGGATGACGTTGGCCAGACCCTTCGGGTCCGCCTCGCCGCCCACGAAAGCGTGGAAAATCGCGTTGACCACGTCCATGTGGCGCTTGAGTTCCTCGAGCTTCTCGGCAATCTCCGTCTCGCCCGACTCGTCGGCCATGCTGAGCGCCTTGTCCACGATGTCCATGGCCGGGTCCAGTTCCTTGCGCTTCTTGGCCAGCGCGAGGAGCTTGGCCACCTTGGTGATGTCATCCTCGGGGGCGTAGTAATCCTTGCGTTCGCCGCGCACGATGACCTTGTGGACGACGCCGAGGTCGTCGAGTGCGCGCACGTTGGTGCTGATGTTGCTGCGGCTGGTTTCCAGCTGCCGCGACATCTCTTCCAGCGTGAGCGGAGAGGGGCTCACGTACAGGAGCGCGTAGATCTCCGCCATCATCTTGTTGATGCCCCACGAGGGCCCCAGGCGTCCCCATCCTTCGATGAAGATGTCCCGGGTGGATGTGCGACGCGCGGTCATGTATGTGGTTGAGAAAGATGGTGATTACAATGTTTTCTGAACGTACTGAATTTAAAGACCGTGGGCCGCGGCGTGTCAAGCGCATTCACCGCCGCGGCCCGCTTTGCTGTGGATAAGACGCGGAAGAGATTCTAATTGCCCGCCTTGACCTTTTCCACGCGCCGCTTGAGCCACGGGTCTTCGGGAGCGAGCGCGAGCGCCTTGTCAAAATTGGCGATAGCCGTTTCGCGGTCGCCCTTCACCAGATAGGTCTCCGCGATTCTCGCATAGGTTCCGGCGGACTCGGGATAGTACGTGAGGTTGGTCGCGAGGAGCGCCAGCGCCGCGTCTGCCTTTCCGGGATCTTTCGCGATGTTCTCGGCGATCGAAATGAGAGACCACTCGCTGAAGTCGTAGGCCGCCGCGCCGTAGTACTTCCCGCGCAGGCGCTCGTACTTGGCCAGTGTCGAGTCCGTTCCCGCGAGGTTGAGCGACGCGGTCAGCACCTGCTCCAGCGTCTCCGGTTTCACCAGGCCGTGGTGGCAGGTGACGCAGCGAACCTGCAGCGGGTCCGGCCGCATGGAGCCGATGCTCTTTGCGAGAATCGAATTCACCTCACCCGACATCTTCATCATCTCCCGCGCAATCTTCTTGGCGTCCTTGGCGTCGGAGGCCCAATCGTTTTCGTGCGTGACCTCGTCCTCCATGTGGCAGTGGTCGCAGCGCACACCCAGCGCCATGGAGAATGAGCGCATGGCACCGACCAGTTCCTGCTTCTTGATGTCCCTGGGGAACACCTTGAGGTTGGTGAAGGTGTCCGGGATCTGCGCCTGCGCCGACGATACGGATACGGCGATACAGGCTGTCAAAACGGGAACAACGATGCGGTGGGTGAGTGCCATCGCATGCTCCTTTCTATGGATGCATCTGGGCGTTGACCACGCGGGGTGCGGCCGGGGTGGCGCGCGAAGCAGCAATTGAACCCGTTTCGGTGGCCCGCGTCAAGCGGCCGCCGGGCTCTTTTTTGCGTGGCGTGGCGCGTGCCCCGTGGTAGCTTTCTGGCCGTGCACACACTGACCTTCATCAGCGCGCTCTACGGACAGGTGCGGGGCTACCGCCGGCTCACCATCCGTCACGCTGTGACCGCCAACGAGCTTCTGCCCCGGGAGGAAATGGCGCGTATCTCGGCCACGGCCTTCCAGGGCCGCGTCCACGGGGCCATCGCGCAGTTTCCTTTTTACGCGGAACGCGTGCGGGCACACCGCGGGTCGTTGCCCGCGCCCGGCGAAACCATCCGGCCCGAGGAACTGCCGGTGTGGACGCGCCACGACCAGCGCGCGTTCTTCGAGCAGCAGGAACGACCGTCCGACGCCATGTACGCCCACCAGACCAGCGGTTCCACCGCGCTGCCGGTGCGCTTCTACGTGACGCGCGACAGCTACGAGTGGCGCACCGCGGTGATGGACCGCGCCTACGGCTGGGGTGAAGCCGAGGAGGGGCGCAGGAGTCTTCACATCTGGGCCACCGACCACGGCACGCCACCGCTGGCGCAACGCGTGAAGCGTCGCGTCCACCTGATGCTGCAGCGCCGGCAGTTTTTCGACGCGTTCCAGCAGTTCTCCGACGCCGAGAAGCTGGCGTGCTGCCAGCTCATCAACAAGTACAAGCCGCACGCGCTGGTGGGATACCCCGGGCAGGTGGTAGACATCGCGCGCTACGTGCGCGACCACCCCGGCGTGCTCACCTGGAAGGCGCGCACCCTGGTGTGCGGCGCCGAAGGGCTGCAACCGGGGCAGCGCGAACTGCTGCAGGAGCACCTGGTGGACGAGGTGTTCGCCTCCTACGGCAGCCGCGAGTTCATGAGCGTGGGCATGGAGTGCAGCCGCCACGCGGGCTACCACGTCCACAGCGACAACCTGGTGGTGGAAGTGGTGGACGACGCCGGCCTTCCGGTTGCGCCCGGCGAGGAGGGGCGCATCGTCATCACCGATCTGCACAACTCGGCCGCGCCGTTCATCCGCTACGAGATCGGGGACATCGGCGTCATGGCGCCCGACGAGCCCTGCCCGTGCGGGAAGCCCTTCCCGGTGCTGGCCTCGGTGGACGGCCGGTTGCAGGACGTGGTGCACACGCCCAACGGTCCGGTGAGCGGGTTGTACATCACCTTCGCCATGAGGCAGTTCGACGACTGGATCGAAGGCTACCAGGTGGTGCAGGACGCGAAGGACCGCATCCTGGTGCGGCTGCTCGCACGGGAGCCGCTCACGCCCGAGCGGCTGGCGCCGGTGGCGGCGCTGTTGCGCGAAGGCCTGGGCGCCGGCATGGCCATCGACTTCGAGCGCGTGCCGGAACTGGCGCGCCGCCGTACCGGCAAGGTGGCGCTGGTCATTTCGAACATCGAAGAGAAGTCTTAGCGCGTGACGACGATCTTGCGCGTCTGCGTGGCGCCGCCCGCCGTGAAACGGCACAGGTAGACGCCGGCGGGGAGCAGACGGCCGTTGTTGTCGCGCGCATCGAAGAGGATTCCGCCCGCGCGCGCCTCGCGCACGGCCACGCGCCGTCCCGCCACGTCGAACACCTCCATGGTCACGCGCTGCGAACCCGCTTCGATGTCGAAGCGCACCGCGCGCGCGAACGGATTCGGATAGCCCCGGGATACCACCAGGCCGGGCGCGCCGGCCGGTCCGCCGACGCCGGTGGGCGTGCCTCCCGAGTTGCCGACGCGGTTGGCGTAGAGATCCACATTGCCGCCGCGCGTGTCCGCCCACACCACGTCGATACCGCCCGCGCCGTCGGGCGAGGCGAGCGGAACGGTCTGCTCGCCCGCCGCGCTGCAAAGCGCGATGCCGTTGGCCGTCCAGGCGCCTGCGCCGGCCGGGCCGATGCGCTGCGCGAAGATGTCGGCGGTCACGGAGCGGCGGTCCTCCCACGCCACGATGGCGTTGCCGGCGCCGTCGCACACCAGGGTGGGGCGTGTCTGCGCGAAGGGTGCGTTGCACACGGCGACCCCGTCGGCCGCCCACTGCGCCACGCCGCCGGCGCTGAGCCGCTGGGCGTAGATGTCGGCCGACAATCCGCGCGCGTCGTCCCACGCCACCACCGCACCGCCCGCACCGTCGCACGCCACCGCCGGGTGCAGTTGATCGGCGGTGGCGCTGCACACCGCCACGCCGTTGGCCGTCCACAGTGTCGTTCCGGCATTGTCGGCGCGCTGCGCAAAGATGTCCCAGTTTCCGTTGCGCGCATCGCGCCACGCGACAATGGCGCCGCCGGTCCCGTCGTTCACCAGCACCGGGTCGAGCTGGTCGATGGCGTTGGTGCACAGCGGAACACCGCTCGGCGTCCACTGCATGGTCCCGGCCCCGGTGACACGGCGCGCGAAGATGTCCGCGTTGCCGTTGCGGATGTCCGTCCAGGCCACCACGGCGCCGCCGCTTCCGTCGGCAACGGCCATGGGGTTGTATTGATTGTGCGCCCCCGCGTAGATGGCGATGCCTCCCGCGGTCCACAGGGGTGTGCCATCGGCGTCCAGCCGTTGCGCGTAGATGTCGTAGTTGAGCGCGCGGTAGTCGTACCAGATGACGATCGCGCCTCCGGCATCGTCGGAAACCAGTACCGGGTTGTACTGGTTGTTTACCACCACGCACACCGCCACGCCGCCCGCGGTCCATTGCGGTGCGCCGTTCGCGTCCAGCCGCTGCGCATAGATGTCGAAGACGCCGCTGCGCTGGTCGCGCCACGCGACGATGGCGCCGCCGTTTCCGTCCCGGCACACGGACGGGTTGAGTTGATCGAAGGTGGCATCGCAGACCACCACCCCGTTGGGGCCCCAGGTGGCGACGCCCGAACCGGTGACCCGGCCCGCCAGGATGTCCTGGCTGGTGCCGCGGGTCTCCGACCAGACGGCGAAAACGCCGCCCGATCCGTCGGCGCAGGCGGCGGGCGCCGCGGCGGTGGTGGTGGCGGTGGTGATGGCGACGCCGTTGGCGGGCCACTGGGCACGCGAAGCGGCCGGGAACAGGCACAGAAGCGCGGCCAGGGCGCGGGCGTCGATTCGGTGTCGCATCGGGTGATCTCCGAAGCAGGATCGGGGGGCTCCGACGCCGGCTTCAAACGGGACGTCGCGCGTTTCGCAAAGCGGAATTCTACCATGCGGCGCCCCCGCGCCACAATCCGCGCATTCGTTGACGGGACCGCGCGGCCCGCGTAGACTCGGCGACAGCGCGCCTTACGGGCGGCTGCAGGGAGGAATCGAACATGCGGATGCGTCTGGGAAGATGGATGGGCCGGCTGGTTGCTCTTGCGCTGCTATTCCTGGTGCATGCGCTTGCGGCGGGCGCCGGCACGCCCGCGCTCACCGATACCACTCTCGCCGCTTCTGCGCCCGAAGCCGTCGCTGCCTACCAACCCGCCACCCTCACCATTGCCAACCGGCCGGTATTCGTCTTCCGCGGCGAACTCATGGGCTACTCCCCGGACAAGCGTCTGGAGACCGCGACGCAGCGCCTGCAGGCGGTCATGGCCGAGCGCGGCCCGGGAAAGGTGACGGTGGGCCAAAACGACCTCGGCGCGGTGGTGCAGGTGGATGGCCGGCTGGTCTTTGTGGTGACGAAGGGCGACGTTGACCCGTTTCTGGATCAGAGCTTTCAACAGTTTCTGGAAGCCGTGACGGGCAACCTGGAAGCGGCGATCGTCGCCTACCGCGAGCAGCGCTCCCTGAATGCCATCATTTCCGCGCTGCTGCGGGCGTTGCTTGCAACCGTGATCATGGTGCGGGCCATCCAGTATCTGCGCCGGCTCGTTATCTGGCTCACGCGGTGGCTGGGGGGCTACGCCGAGGGCCGGGTGCAGCGGCTCAAGGAGGCCCAGTCCACGGTCGCCGCCCAGCTGGTGACGCTGGTTCGCCTGGTGGTCCGCCTTGCCGGCCTCGTGCTGGCCCTGCTTATTGCGTATTCGTGGCTCGCCTTCGTCCTCGACCAGTTCCCCTACACGAGCCCGTGGGGTGACCAGCTGGGGGGGTACCTGGGGAACACGGTCCTGACCGTGGTCATGGCGATTGTGCGCAGCATTCCCGGCCTGCTGATGGTGGTCATCATCTTCACGATGGCCCGGTTCATCGCGCGCTGGTCCCGGTTGCTGTTCGAAGCGGTGCGCGACGGGCGCATGGAACTCCCCGCTGTGGACGCGGACACCGCGCTTCCCACGCAGCGCCTGATCTCGATATTCATATGGTTGCTCGCCGTCGCGCTGGCATTTCCGTTCATTCCCGGCAGCGGCGGTGCGGCGTTCAAGGGCCTCAGCGTGCTGCTGGGCCTCATGGTGTCACTGGGCGCATCCAGTGTGGTGTCGCAGGCGGCCAGCGGATACATCCTCATGTACTCGCGCTCGTTGCGCGTGGGCGACTACGTCAAGGTGGCCGAGCACGAGGGAACCATCATGTCGATGAGCATGCTCTCCACCAAGATCCGTACGCCGCGCGACGAGGAGATCAACGTCCCCAACGCGGTGATTGTGAGCAGCATCACCAAGAACTACACGCGCCTCACCAGGAACACCGGTGCGATGCTGCCAACGACGATCACCATCGGGTATTCGACGCCGTGGCGGCAGGTCCACGCCATGCTGATCACCGCGGCGGAGCGCACGGAGGGCATTCGCAAGGACGCGAAGCCTGGCGTCCTGCAATCGGCGCTGTCGGACTTCTATGTGGAGTACACGCTACTGGTCCGGCTGGAACGCCCCGATACGCGCGCCAGTGTTGCCAGCGCGCTGCACGCCAACATACAGGATGTCTTCAACGAGCACGGCGTGCAGATCATGTCTCCCCACTACGAGAACGACCCCGCCGAGAAGGTGTGGGTGCCGCGCGAAAAGTGGCACGAACCGCCTGCCAGCGGGGACGACGTGTGATACTATCCGGGCTTCGCCCGTTTCCGCTCAACACGTTGAATTGAAGGAGTTTCGATGAGCACATCCCGGACCCTCCAGCCCGAGGATCAGCTGGCCCATTACCGCGTGGTAGGGCCGCTCGGCGCGGGCGGCATGGGCGAGGTGTACCTCGCGCAGGATCAGACGCTGGAACGCAACGTGGCGCTCAAAGTGCTGCCGCAGGAACTGGTGCGCAGCGAGGAGCGTGTGCGCCGCTTTGTGCAGGAGGCCAAGTCGGCGTCGTCGCTCAACCATCCCAACATCATCACCATCTATGAAATCGGCCAGGACACGGTGAAGTCGGCCTCGGGCGAGGCGTCCACCGGTTCGGTGCAGTTCATCTCCATGGAACTGGTGAGCGGCAAGACACTGGGCGCCCGGATCCACGAGGAAAAGACCGACCTGCGCACGCTACTCGGTTATCTCGCGCAGGCGGCGGAGGGCATCGCCAAGGCGCACGCGGCGGGCATCGTGCACCGCGACCTCAAGCCGGGCAACATCATGGTGTCCGACGACGGGTTCGCCAAGGTGCTGGACTTCGGGCTGGCCAAGCTCACCGAACAGCGCAGTGGCGAGGCGTCGGCCTCGGCGATGACCGAGGTGGGCGGGCAGACCGCGGAGGGCGCGGTGCTGGGCACGGTGTACTACATGTCGCCGGAGCAGGTGCAGGGAAAATCGGTCGACCACCGCTCCGACATCTTCTCGTTCGGCTGCATGCTCTACGAGGCCACCACGCGCCAGCGGCCGTTTCTCGCCGACTCCAACGTGGAGACGATGCACAAGATCCTCCACGACAAGCCGGCCCCCATCGAAGAGATCAACCCGGCCGCGCCGGCGGAGCTGCGCCGCCTCATCCGCCGCTGCCTCAACAAGGCGCCGGATCAGCGGCTGCAGTCCATGAAGGATCTCGCGCTGGAATTGCGCGAAATCGCGGACGAGTACGACTCGCTTTCAGTATCGGCCACCTCCGCCACCACCGGCAGCGGCAGCATGGCACCCATCGTGGGACGCCGCGGACGGCGCGTGCCGCTGGTTCCCGTGATCGCGGCGGGCGCGGTGGTGATTGCGGCGGCGCTGTTCTTCGCGTTGCGCGATCACGGCCGGGAGGCCGCGGTGCAGAGCAACCCGTTCGAGAATATGCGGATTCACACGGCGACGAGCCGCGGCAATGTCAGCGACTGCATCATGTCGCCGGACGGCCGCTACCTGGCGTACCTGGTGGTGGATGGCGGCCGTTTTGGCATGTTTGTTCGCCAGGTGGCGACGGGCAGCGACGTTGAAGTGTTGCCCATGGATGATCGCATCGTCGAATCACCGGTCTTCTCGCCGGACGGCAACTACCTCTTCTACCTGGCGCGCGATCCGGAGACGCCGCTGTACCGCACGCTGTTCCGCATGGCCTCGCTCGGCGGACCCTCGGAGAAGCGGGCGTTCGACGTCGATTCGCGGGTGTCGTTCTCTCCCGACGGAACCCAGTTTGCCTTCACGCGTGGGTTCCCCCAGGAAGGAAGGACCGCGATCTTCGTCATGCCCATCGGCGGTGGTGCCGAGAAGGAACTCGTCTCGGTTCGTACCCCCGAGGTGATGAGCACCGATGCCGTGTGGTCGCCCGACGGGAAAACCATCGCGACCATTGTGCTCGTGCCACCACCGGTATCCCAGTCCACGGTGGTGACGTTCGATGTCGACACCGGCAAGCGCAGCGATATCCTCCAACGCAAGCAGGCTTTCTATCTGGGCATCGGCTGGATGGGAGACGGCAGCGGGCTGCTGGCCACCGGCGTCGACCTCAACATGGGATTCACGAACCAGATCTACATGGTTTCCTACCCGGGTGGCCAGGTGCGGCGCATCACCAACGACTTCAACCAGTACCAGAGTCCCTCCGCCTCGAAGGCGGGCGACGGGATCGCGGCGGTGCGGACCACATCGCTTTCCAACCTGTGGTCGGTGGGTGTCCCGGGTGGAGACGCCGTCCAGCTCACGCGCGCCACGAGCACGGAGAACACGCCCAGTGCGTTCAACGCCGGGGAAAAGGTGGTTTACTACTCGATGGTTCGCGACCAGTTCCTGCGGCTGTTCGCCATGCCGTCCACCGGAGGCGATGCGCAGCTCATCACCACGCCTCCAGGCCACGTCACGAACATCCGTTCGGGTGGGGACGTCATTGTGCTGCAGATCTACAACGAGGGTGAGCAGCATCTCTGGCGGATCGGAACGGACGGAAGCGGCGCGCGCCGGTTGTCGGATTTCGCGGGCGAGAATCTCCTCGATATTTCGCCGGACGGGAAGTATGCGACGTTCGCCGTCTCCGATTCGGTGCAGGGGGTGTGGATCGTCCCCACCGCGGGCGGGGAACCGCGCTTGCTGGCGCCAAAAGCCACCCGCGGTTCGGGAGTCTTCTCCCCGGACGGCAGCCGTGTCCTGGTGGGGGAGTTCGAGCACGTGGCAAGCCTGCTGCGAATCGCGTACAAGGCTTACCCCTGCGAGGGGGACGGGGCACCGCTGACGGTTTCAACGCCGCAGACGGCGATTAACCTGCAGTGGCTGCCGGATGGCAGCGGGCTGAGTTATATCGATCGCTCGGACCCGGCGCGCAATGTGTCCCGCTTGAGCTTCGGTGGCGGCGAACCGGTGCGTGTGACCCGGTTCACCGACCAACAGGTCACGAACTACGCGTATTCGCTCGACGGAAAGCACGTCGCGGTAGTGCGGCAGGTGGACAACTACGACAACGTCTGGCTCACGGATGCCGCGGGAGGAAACGCGCGGCAGCTGACGACGTTTGCGGCGCTGTCCGTCTTCGGGATGCGTTGGATGCCGGACTCGAGCCGGCTCATCGGATCGGTGGGCAACGCCACGCGTGATGTGGTACTGATCCGCGATTTCCGGTAGCGTTCGGTTACTTGCGCGCGGGCTTCTTGCGCTTCTTGACGCGCACCAGAATGACCGCGGTCACCCCGACCAGCAGGAAGGTTGCCGCGGGAATACCCAGCGCATAACGCGGCGGCAGGTCGAAGCCGAATATCACCGTCAACATTGCAAAGAACAGCCCCAGCGCCACGCACACGAACGCCACCAGCCGCAGGATGAGCATGGTGAGGAAGTGAAAGATGCGGCTTTCGACGTCGGCGGAGAAGGTGTCGATGCGGTTGCGCGAAGTGCCAATGACCTCGGCGGCCTGGCTCTTGAGCTTGTCGAAGATACCGGTGCGGGCGCGGGGTTCGTTGTCGAGGGTCATGCGCACAGTCTAGCGCACCGCGAGCGCCCGCGCCACAAGGACCGTTTTCCCTACAACACCCGCCTTGCCGTCACGTAGCGATTTCTGAAGTACTTGTTGTCCAGCCGGTCGAAGCGCACGCTGCGCGCGCGGTCTGACGCGTGGATGAACTCGCCGTCACCCGCGTAGATGCCCACGTGCGAGATACGGCTTCCCGATCCGAAGAAGATCAAATCGCCCGCCTCCAGGTCGCTGCGCGGTACCGGACTGCCGACGCGCGCCTGGTCGCGCGAGACGCGCGGGAGCTGGATGCCGAAGGAGCGATACACGGTGAAGGTAAGCCCCGAGCAGTCGAGCCCCTTGGACGAAGTGCCGCCGTTGCGGTAGGGCGTGCCCAGGTAGTCCGCGGCGCGTTTGACCACTTCGTCGCCGCGGGCGCTGCTGGTGGTGTCGGAGCTGCCGGCCGGGGGCAGCGAGACGACCGGGGCCGGCTCGGACCGCGTGGGGGAACTGGTGAAACGCGGCGAACCGGAGCACCCCGCCACCACTATAATGAGGGCGGCGATGGTGCCGGAAACGGCATGTGCGCGCTTGATTCCCATACGTTCCCCGTTGTTCCTTCGGCCGGTCCGGTTGTTGCTGCCAGTTGAGTGGCAAGCACCGTGCCTTTGCCGTTGCCAGGCCACGCCGAGCCCCGTAGTTGACACGCCGCACCCGGCTGCGTATAGGTAAGGCGTCTGTTCTATTCCCAAGTCGGACAAGGAGTTTTCGTTGTCATTCTCCATCCATCGGGCCGCGGTCCTCGGCTCCGGCGTCATGGGCAGCGCGCTCGCCGCGCACCTCGCCAACGCCGGCATCCCCACGTTACTGCTCGACATCGTTCCACCCGAGGGCGCGGGGGTCAAGGGTGAACCCGCCTCGCGCGCCTACCGGGACGCGTTTTCCCGTGCGGGGCTGGAACGCGCCGTCAAGGGGAAGCCCGCGGCGTTCTTCTCGCGCGACCGCGCGCGGCGCGTGACCGTCGGCAACCTGGACGACGATCTCGCGCTGCTCAAGGATTGCGACTGGATTCTCGAGGCCGTCGTGGAGCGCCTGGACATCAAGAAGACGCTCTTTGAGAAGATCGCGCCGTTCGTGCACGAGCACGCCATCGTCACCTCCAACACCAGCGGCCTCTCCATCACCGACATGGCCGCCGCCATGCCGGAGGCACTGCGGCCGCGCTTTCTGGGCACGCACTTCTTCAATCCGCCGCGCTACCTGCACCTGCTCGAACTGATTCCGCACGCAGGAACCAACCCCGAAGTGCTCGCGTTCTTCCGCGAGTTCGGCGACGCGGTGCTGGGCAAGGGTGTGGTGGTGGCCAGGGACACGCCCAACTTCATCGCTAACCGTGTGGGCACGTTCACGGTGATGAGCGCGGTGCGGCTGATGCTGGCCGATGGCTACACCATCGAAGAGGTGGATACACTCACCGGGCGCCTGCTGGGCCGCCCCAAGAGCGCTACCCTGCGCACCGCGGACCTGGTGGGACTCGACACGCTGGTACACGCTTCCACCACGGTGTACGACCGCG